>JAPPGV010000041.1:2976-6272 GCA_028821235.1 bacterium | reverse complement strand
ATGGTTCCCAGGAGCGGCTCGGTTCCGTCCTCCCCGAACGCGATGAGGCTAGGAACGTACTCTCCCATGAACTCCAACTGCCCGGCGGTCGTATCGACCGTCACCACGCTGCCGTCGGCCAGCTGGTAGGCCCGCTCTCCTTTGGGTGCAAGACCGATACTCTCCAGGTACCGCCTCGGCACCATGCAGTCGCTGGCGCCCGTGCCGACCAGGAAGAGGCCCTCCCAGGTCCGTTGTGGCTCGGCGGGGTTCCGGATCAGGACCGGCACATGTGTCTCGCCCATACTGTTGTCTCCTTCACTATTCCTGCATATGTCCCGCGCCTGCACCTGTTATACGTCGAGCGGCGGCGCGTGTCAACCCCCCTGTTGACTCGTGTGCTCAAGCTGCTCAGACAATCCGCCACCATGGGGCGGCGAGTACGTGCGGGGTGAGCCACTCGGTGATGGTTCCGGCGTGTAGGAGGAGACCGGGCCGGGCCTGGTCACCGTATTCGGCCCGGAAGGTGCGGAGGTGATGTGTGTCACGGAGACGGGGGCGCTTGGTCGCCTTGACCTCGATGGGGAGCAGGCGGTCACCGGCCTCGATGACGAAATCCACCTCCTCGCCGATCGACGTGCGCCAGTAGAGGATCTCCGCCCGGTCGAGGCGGGCATCACGCCAGGCCAGCAAGTCGTTGAGGATCAGGTTCTCCAGGTAGGCGCCGCCCGGTGTCGCCTCCTGAGCCAGATGCAGGGCCACTCCCGTGTCACCCCAGTAGAGCTTGGGGGATTTGATCAACCGCTTGGTCCGGTTCACCGCATAGGCGGGAACCCTCACCAGAAGGTAGGACGTCTCGAGCAGGTTGAGATACCGATGCACCGTCGGCTGCGCTAACGCCACGTCCCTGCCGAGCTCCGTCTGGTTGACGAGTTGGCCGATGCGGAGACAGGTGGCTCGCATCAACCGGCGAAAGTCGGGCAACGCCGATATGGAGGAGAGGGCTTGCAAATCCCGCTCGAGATAGGTCCGCACGTACCCGTCGAACCAGATCGCCCTCTCCCGGTCGTCGGCCAGATGGACAGACGGGAACGGAAAGCCTCCCCGGCGGGCCGCAACACGCCAGTCCTCCGGCCGGTCCGGCTGTGAAGCCACCAGGTCGGGCCAGTCCTCGTCCTGTGCTTCGAGGAGCTCATCCCAGATGCCGCACCGGCCCGATCCCAGCTGTTCACGGCGCGTCATCGGCCTCAGAGTCAGGTAGCTCGCCCGGCCTGCCAGCGACTCGGACACGCGGTGCATGAGCGCCAGGTTCGCCGACCCGGTGAGGAGGAAACGACCGGGTGCGCGCCGCCGGTCGATCTCCCGCTTCACCGCGTGCAGCAAGGCGGGCTCACGCTGGACCTCGTCGAGCGTGAGCGGCTCGGCGCCACCCACCAGGGTATCGGCATCACGGCGGGCGAGGTCGAGCACGTCAAGATCATCCAGCGAGCGGTAGCTTCTACCCGGGGTCAGTTCCCGAGCCAGGGTGCTCTTGCCGGTCTGGCGCGCGCCCGTGACCACCACCGCGGGCATCACGCGGAGGCGTTCCGCGAGGCTCTGCTCGAGCAGGCGGGCAAGCATGGCGTGCTCCATCCCTTGAATGATAATCATTCAAGGCGTGAATGATTATCATTCACGCCACTGCCATTTTTTCAGGCTCTCAAGACGGGGATGGAGACCCGGGTGGGATAGGAGCGGTTGTGGAGGACCGTCTGGGTGGCCGGGATCGAGTCGAGCGGTCCGTCGGTGAGCGGCTGGGCGCCCGTGTTCAGGTTCCGGTCCCATTGGGGGAAGTCGGAGCTGGAGATGTTCAACCGGAGGCGCGACCGCGCGCCCACGCGGGCCCCCACCGGGCCCAATTCGATCTTGAACTCGTACACCCGGCCGGGGGTCAGCAGCTCCGGATCCGACAGCGACCTCCGGTAGCGCGCCCGCAGGATCCCCTCCTGGAGGTTGACCGAGCGGCCGGCCTCGTCCACCACGCAGAGCCGGGCGGTGAAATCGGTGTCTACGGCCGTCGTGGCGGCGTACAGGGTCACCTCCGCGTCTCCGACCAGCTCGACGTCCTCCGCCAGGGGCTCGGACGTGTACACCAGGATCATCCGGGACACCTCCGCCTCGTGCTGGTCGGCCGGGCCCATCGGGGTGATGCTGTCGAAGCAGCAGGAATGTCCCCCCATGGACGGAACCGGCACTCCCGGCTCGTAGATGAAGATGTCGGGCGGCTCGTCGCCGGGCGGGCTGCGGTCGAGCGTGCCGTCGCCGAACTTTGAGTTGGCGCATCCGTCGGAGTGGATGAACCAGTCCTCCACCACCGCGTCCGGGGGCGGCCACGAGGCGAAGTCCCGCCATCCCCCGTCCAGGGTGAAGGCGGTCACCCGGCTGTCCATGACCCCCGTCTCCCTGCCTTTCAGGGTCTGGTCGAACCACCTGACCAGCCAGGAGTCGATCTCCATGGTCGAAGGACCGTCCGACCCGAGCCGGCTGACCGGTGTCCAGGGCATGTGCGCCCACGGCCCGACCACCAGCTTCTGGTTGTCACGCGTCCGCTCGTCGTAGCCGGAACCGGAGAGCCCCACGAAGTTCTTGACCGTGCCGCCGAGGAACACGTCGTACCACCCGGCCACGTGTAGAGCCGGCACCCTGATCCGGCTGTAGTCCTCGTCGATGCTCCACCGCTTCCAGTAGTCGTCGTAGGAGCAGTGCTCCGCCCAGTCGTTGAAGTAGGGCACGTGCGGGGTCTGTAGCGGCGGGTAGCCGGCCACGGGAAGGGAGTGGTACCAGTTGGGGGCCGCACCCAGGGCGGCGGCCAGGCCGATGTGGCCCTCGAGGTCGCCGGCCCGCTGTGCCGTCTCCAACCCGAGGAGCGTGGCCCAGTAGCCGATGAAGGCCAGCGAGAATGCCCCGCCGTTGTAGGTCCATCCGTCGTAGTACTGCGAGGCGGTGAAGGCCGGAGTGATGGAGGCGAGGGAGGGTGGCGCCGTCACCGCCGCCAGGAGCTGGGTGGCCCCGACATAGGAGAACCCCATCATCCCGACCCGGCCGTCGGATCCGGGAAGGCGGGCCGCCCACTCCACCGAGTCGTAGCCGTCTTCCATCTCGTGGAGGTAGGGATAGAAGTCGCCTTCGGACGCGTACCGGCCCCGGCAGTCCTGGACCACCACCACATACCCCTGGGCGGCGAACCAGGCCGGGTGAGCGCTGCCGAAGGTGGGAACGCCCGACCGCTTGTCGTAGATGGAGCGGATGAGCAGCACGGGCAGGTCGGCCTGTGTCTC
>JAPPGV010000041.1:0-2876 GCA_028821235.1 bacterium | reverse complement strand
CGGAGGCGAGCATGAGCGAGAGCGAGTTCAGGCAGGACACCTACTACGAGGAGGGCTCCGACGCCGGCGGGATGCCGCAGAGCCACATCGAGGAGTTCCTCGGCAGCCCGGACAGCACGTGGCTGCTCAAGCTGGCCTTCCTCAAGGAGGACGGCTGGCCGATGGTGGTGCCGCTCTGGTACCAGTGGGACGGCGAGGCCTTCTACGTGGTGGGCCGCAAGCGCTCCGGCTGGGTGCATGACCTGGAGCGGAACCCGCAGTGCGCCGTCTGTATCGAGGAGACCGCCCACCCCCGTATCCGCAAGGTGCTGGCCCAGTGCACCGCCGAGATCGTGGAGGGCCCGGCCAAGGGCGAGGGCTCGAAGTGGGTACCAGTGGCCGATGAGATGGCGATCCGCTACACAGGGCCCTCGGGACCGGAGCAGCTGAAGGCGTCGTGGGACTGGGATCGTTACCTGGTGCGCCTGGTGCCCCGTGACGGCAAGCTGACCACCTGGCAGGGGGCCGACTGGGCGCTCCGTTACTTCGATGCGGGTCAGCGTCCCGACCTGGAGGAGAAGGCCCGGCAGCGGGAGGCCGGCGCCCGGTGAGGCGCCTGGCCGACCAGGCCGTCTCGCTGGCCCGGTCCGAGATCCGGGTCCTGTTCGACCGGGCCGCGACCCGTCCTGACACCATCCGCCTGGAGGTGGGTGAGCCCAGCTTCCCCACTCCCGAGCACATCGTGGCGGGCGCCCACGCGGCAGCCCGGGCGGGCTGGACCGGCTACGGGCCCAACGGCGGTCTGGACAGCCTGCGGGAAATGCTGTCCGCCAAGGTGGAGGAGGTGGACGGGTTCGCCGCCCCTCCCGACCGGATCGTGGTCACCCCCGGCGGGATGAACGCCCTCTTCTCCACCTACTTCGCCCTGCTCAACCCCGGCGACGAGGTGCTCCTGCCCACGCCCGGGTTCCCCAACATGGACGGCATGGTGCGCCTCCTGGGAGGAACGCCCGTGTTCTACCACCTGGAGGCTTCCAACGGCTTCCTGCCCGACCCGGAACGGCTCGGGGCCCTGATCTCGGACCGGACCACCATGCTCTTCGTCAACACGCCGTCCAACCCCACCGGGTCGGTGTTCCCCGCCGACCTGATGCGGGAGCTCGTGGAGCTATGCAACCGCCACGATCTGTGGTTGCTGTCGGACGAGGTCTACGACGAGTTGGTGCTGGACACCACGGCCTTCCACACCGCGGCCGCCCGTTACGACGAGGAGGACCGGGTGATCAGCGTCTACAGCTTCTCGAAGGTGTACGCCATGACCGGCTGGCGGGTGGGCTACGCGGTGGCGCCGCCCCCGGTGGCCGACCTGCTCCGCAAGCTCCAGGAGCCCCAGCTGTCGTGCCCGAGCACCATCTCGCAGAAGGCGGCCGAGGCGGCCCTGCTCGGACCCAGAGAGCCGATCCGGGCCATGCTCGACGCCTACCGGAGACGCCGCACGGCTGCAGTTCGCACCGCCACCGAGGCCGGGCTGGAGCTTGTGGCGCCCGCCGGCACCATCTACATGCTGGTCAAGGTCGACACGCACGGGCGGTCGATGTTCCGGTTCGCCCTCGACCTGCTCGACCGCCACGGAGTCAGCGTGGCGCCGGGATCGGTGTTCGGACCGGGCGGCGAGGGCTACGTCCGCATCTCGCTGGCCGCCGATGAGGACCGGATCACCGAGGGTCTCCGCCGGCTGGCCGTGGCATGTAGAGAGAGGACGCTGGCACCCGCATGACTGCCACTAGGACCGAAGACCGCCTCGACTCGTACCTCCGGGACCGCCAAGACGAGGTGCTCGAGTTCGCTAGGGAGCTGATCCGGACCCCGTCGCCCAACCCGCCCGGTGACGAGCGGGCCGTGGCCGACCTGGTCACCTCCCGGCTGGCCGACCTGGGGGTCACCAATGTGGAGCGGGTGGGAGCGACTCCAGAACGGCCCAACCTCATAGTCCGGATTCCCGGAACGGGCGGCGGTCCCACGCTGATGCTCTCCGGGCACCTGGACACCAAGCCGGCCGGAGACCTCACTGCGTGGAGGACCGACCCGTGGGATCCGGTCCTGGAGAACGGCAACCTGGTGGGGCTCGGATCGGGCGACATGAAGGCCGCCGTGGCCGCCATGGTCTACACGCTGGGCGGGATCGAGGCGGTCGGCCCGCTTGCCGGAGACCTGGTGGCGGTGTTTACCGCGGACGAGGAGGCGGGATCGCTGCTCGGCTCCAAATGGATGGCGGACAACGGCCTGCTGGAAGCCGACGTGGCGCTCATCGGGGAGCCCAGCGGCATCGAGCGGGAGTGGGAGTCGATCCACCTGGTGTCGAGGGGCGCGGCCCTCTTCAAGGTGAGGATCACCGGCACCCAGATGCACTCCTCCATCTCGGACCGCATCGAGGGGATCAACGCCACCGTCCAGATGGCCCGGCTGATCGACCGGATGGACCGGGACCTGGAGAGCTACCTGACCTACGAGCCGCATCCGCTCTGCCCCACCGGACCGACCGTCAATGTCGGCGTGATGGCCGAGGCCGGCGTGTTCTACGGGGTATATCCGGGCAACGCCGAGTTCGCCTGCGACATCCGCACCCTGCCCGGTATGGGAGAGCAGCAGCTGATCGACGACATAAACCGCTTCCTCACCGCCGCCATGACCGAGCAGCCGGACCTGGCGGCGGAACTGGTGTGGGAGCTGATGGTGCCCGCCACCGAGATTCCCGCTGACGAGCCCCTCGTGCCGATCCTCCAGGAGATCACGGCCCGGGTGCTGGGCCACGAACCGCGCCTCGACGCCTTTCCCGGCGCCACCGACGCGCCCCATTTCCAGCTGACCGCGGGGATCCCCTGCGTGGCGGCCTTCGG
>JAPPGV010000040.1 GCA_028821235.1 bacterium | reverse complement strand
CACTGACCACTGACCACTGACCACTGACCACTGACCACTGACCACTGACCACTGCCCACTGACCACTGCCCACTGACCACTGACCACTGACCACTAACCCAGGGGCAGGGCGGGCTCCGGCTTGGCATAGGCCTGGCCTTCCGGGCAGAGGTCCTGGAAGGAGCACCACCGGCACAGGGCGGACGGCTTGGGCGGGAAGTTGTCCCGCTCGAGGGCGGCCCGGATGGTGGTGGCCAGGGCCAGGATCTGGCGCTCGATGCCGTCCAGGGTGTTGCGATCGATCTCTATCGAGTACACGGTGGAATTGCCCAGGTACATGAGACGGAGTTCGGCCGGGGTACGTCCACTCTGTCGCTGGACCAGCAGGGCATAGATCTTGAGGGCGAAGAAGGCGGGAAGGGCGAAACGCTCGGGTGGCGCGGTCCCGGTCTTGTAATCGATGATGACCAACTCCCCGTCCGGTCGTTCATCCATACGGTCGAGGATGCCGCGCACCACGATCTCGCCGAGGTCTTCGGCGAGCATGAGTTCCCGCTCGACCGGCGTGACCGAGGTCGGGTCCTCCAGCCGCGCGTAGTTGGCCACCACGCGCAGGCTGTCGATGCCCCATTGCCGTTCAGCGTCCAGGTCGTCGAACAGGCCCGAATACTCGGGAGTGGCCCGTAACGCCGTCCACTCCTCGCGAAACAGGTCGAAGAGCCGCTCCGGAGTCCGCTCCGCGGCGGCGAGATCGAACAGGCGCTCCAGCGCCAGGTGGGCGGTGGTGCCTCGCGCCTGCGGCGGCGTGACCGGCTCGGGCAACCGGTCGATGGCCCGGAAGCGGAACAGCAGGGGACACTGCTTGAAGTCACCGGCGCGGCTCGGAGAGATGGTCTCGAGAACCGTCTTGGCGCCATCAGCGGTCCGGGTCTCACCCTCCGGGAACTCGGGCCCGGGGACCTTCTCGAACAGCGCCGGTTGCCTGGCGGCGGGCTTTACCGATGACATGAGGCCGGATCATAAAGACCGGACGTGACACCGCTCTGATGCGGCGACGGGCCGCCCACTCTCTTGATGGTCAGGTCGCGAAAATATCCGAGGGAGCGCGAAAAACTCGGGGCCAAACCGTCGGGTTGCCGTTTCGCGAAGGGTTAACTTGGTGTCAACCAACCGGGGCAACCCGGTCGGGGAACCGGACCGGAGGGTCCGGATTCGGTACTCAGGTACCGGATCCAAAACTTCGGAAAGGACGTTTCCTCGTCGTAGAGCAGCGATGTTATGGGACGAGGAGGCGGAGGCCCACGCCGGGCGGTGCTTCGGCCCCGTCCCAACGGGTCAGGGAGCCGAGGTGGCAGCAATGCCGCACCGGATCCCGAACCGCCGGCAACGGAGTCACGGTAAAACGTGGCATCGGCGCCCGGCTTACCGCCTGAGGGATGCGGTCGTAGCGATACGGCCAGGCATTCTTGAGGCGGAGAGGAGACGAGAAGCTCCTCAGCGCTTGAGCGGCGGCTGCCTTCGGGTGGCAGCGGTTGAAGCGCAAGGGAACCCCGAGAGGGCGCAAGCTCACTCGGGGTTTTCCTTTTGGACGGGTGCGGTTCGTCCCGTGGCCGTTCAGTTGATACGCCGCTCGCGGCCTGCCCACTCGCGGTCCCGCAGCACGAACTTCTGGATCTTCCCGGTCGAGGTCTTGGGCAGGCTGTCCACCATCTCGACCTCGTCTGGCGCCTTGAAAGCGGCGATGCGTTCCCGCACATGGTCGATGAGCTCCTCGGGTGACGCCGTCCTGCCCGCCTTGCGGACCACGAACGCCTTGGGGCGCTCGCCCCAGTGCTCATGCGGGACCGCGATCACCGCACACTCGAGCACCGCCGGGTGCGAGGCGATGGTCTTCTCCACCTCGATGGTCGAGATGTTCTCTCCCCCGGAGATGATGATGTCCTTGGAACGGTCACGCAGGTCGACATATCCGTCCGGATGCCATACCGCGATGTCCCCGGAGTGGAAGTAACCCCCTCCAAAAGCCTCATCCGTCCTCTCGGGGTTATCGAAGTAGCCCTTCATGACGTTGTTCCCGCGCATCACCACCTCTCCCAAGGCCGTGGCGTCCTGGGGGACGTCCTGCATCTGTTCATCCACCACCCGGGTGGGGTCGGCGATGATGAACGACACGCCCTGGCGGGCCAGGAACCGGGCGCGATCCTCCACCGGCATCTCGGGCACACCGGGCTGGAGCTCGCACACCGTGTGGGGGCCGTAGGTCTCCGTCAACCCGTACATGTGGACGATCTCGGCGCCCAGGCTCTCCATCACCTCGATGATGGTGGGACTCGGCGGCGCCCCCGCGGTGGTGATGGTCACGGGCCGGGGGAAGGGATGGGCCTCTGGAGCGTTGGCGAGGCTGATGAGCACGGTGGGGGCGGCATTGAAGTGGGTGACCTTCTCGGAGTCGATCAGCGACCAGATCTCGGCCGGATCGACTCTGGGCGGGCATACATGGGTGCCGCCGATAGCGGTCACGCCCCAGGTGGTGCACCAACCGTTGCAGTGGAACATCGGAAGCGTCCAGAGGTATACGGAGTCGGGAGAGTGGCGGGAGTGGATGATCTCGCCCAAGGCGTTCAGGTAGGCGCCGCGGTGCGTGTACATGACACCCTTGGGCCGGCCGGTGGTGCCCGAGGTGTAGTTGATCGAGATGGTCCGCTCCTCGTCGTCAACCTCCCAGGGTCGGTGCCGGTCGGACCCGCGGGCCATGAACTCATCGATGGGCGTGACCGGGAAGCCGGCGCCGGCACCGGTACGGTCGATCCCCACGATCTCGGTAACGGTGCGGAGCCGGTCGGTGATGCCGTCGAGTCCGGCCAGCAGGTGGGTCTCGCCGACGAGGAGCTTCGCTCCCGAGTGGTCGAGGATGTAGCGGATCTCCTCCGGCGCGAGGCGCACGTTGACCGCCACCAGGACCGCTCCCAGGAGGGCCGGCGCGAAGTGGGCTATCAGCATCTCCGGGATGTTGGCGCAGAGGAATGCCACCCGATCCCCCGGGCCCACGCCCGAGGCGGCCATGGCGTTCGCCATCCTGGTGGTCCGGCCGGCCATGTCGCCGTAGGTGATGCGCCGATCCCCGTCTACGATGGCGACCTTCCGGGGATAGACCAGCGCGGACCGCTCCAGGAACGAGAGCGGGGTCAACTCGGTCCGGTAGACAGCGGCCATCGGTGAAGGTTACCCGACCGTGCCCCCCGGCCCCCGACCGGCACCCCTGACTGCCGGTAGCCGCGAGCGGCGCGGGAGGTCAGGTCCCCATGGCAGCGGGCGGTGATCGGGCCGGATGGCCCCCTCCCGGCGCAGGATCGAGCCGATGGCCGGCCGAGGACATTACACTCGCGACCGGGGACAGCTGGAACCGGCTCCGGCGCTCGGGCCACAAGGGAACCTGTCCGTAATCCCGCATTCCTAGGCGTAACCCGCCATCGGACGCGCATGTGTGCAGAAGGAGCTCATTCTTGAACGAGCAGCCCATCCGCATCTTGGCCATACCCGGCAGCCTCAGGCGCGACTCCTACAACACGATGTTGCTCGAGGCCGCGAGGCGACTGGCGCCGTCGCCGATTGAAGTCGATGTCTTCGACGGTGCAGGACAGATACCGCTCTTCAATCAGGACTCCGAGGGCGATCTGACGCCCGGCACGGTCCTGGAGTTGCGCGCCAGGATTCGCGCAGCCGACGCCGTCCTGATCGCCTCACCCGAGTACAACGGCAGCATCACCGGCGTGCTGAAGAACCTCATCGACTGGGCATCGCGCCCGTACGGCCAGTCCGCCTTTGAGGGCAAGCCGGTATCGGTGGTCGGCGCGAGTCCGTCACGCTTCGGCGCTCTGCGTTCCCAGGAGACCACGATCGGTGTCCTCACCAGTGCACAGGCGACGGTCGTTGGGGGTCCGCACCCCGTCAAGCAAGTGTTCCGGCTCGTCGACTCGGAGGGTCGCATCGGCGATCCGGCAACCCTGTCGATGCTTCGCGACGTGCTGGCCGAGTTGTCCTCCGCGGTGGCCCTCGACGGCTAGCAGGTACCCCCGACCCATGCAGAATCGGGGCTACCATCCGGTGCCTGCGCGGAGGCAGCGTGGCGGTCTGTCCCCGGTAGAGGAGGATTCGATGCCACCGCACATGCTGGACTTTCCCCTGCTCCTGTCCACCCTGTACGAGCGGGCCGTGCGGATCTACCCGCACCAGGAGATCGTGTCGGTGAACGCCGACGGCTCTCTCTACCGGAGCACCTACGGCGAGACGGACGACCGGGTGCGAAGGCTGGCCGGCGCCCTGGACCGGCTGGGCATCGGGCCGGGCGAGGTGGTCGGCACCCTGGCGTGGAATACCCACCGGCATCACGAGATCTACTGGGCGACCGCCAACACGGGCCGCATCTGCCACACCGTCAACCTCCGGCTGTCGGCGGACCACATCCGGTACATCATCGACCACGGCCGCGACCGGGCGGTGTTCATATCCGGCGACATGGTGGAGGCGGCGGAGCGGTTGGCGCCTGACCTACCGGGCGTGGAGTACTGGATCATTCTCGACGGGGATCCCGACGCCACCTCGCTGCCCGGCGCCGTCGCCTACGAGGACCTGATCTCCGACCCTGCATACGCGGGGTCCTGGCCCGAGCTCGACGAGCGGTCCCCCCACATGTACTGCTACACCTCCGGGACCACCGGCAATCCCAAGGGCGTGGCCTACACCCAGCGCTCCACCTACATGCACGCCCTGTCGGGAATCGTCTTCTGCCCGCTGGCGGCCAGGGACAACATCATGCCGGTGGTACCCATGTTCCATGCCGCCGCCTGGGGGCATCCGTTCATGGCCATCACCGCCGGATGCAAGATCACCTATCCGGGACACGACCTGTCGGCCGAGGGCCTGGTCAACCTGATCGAGGGCGAGCGGGTGACCTTCTCCGCCGGTGTTCCCACCGTGTGGCTGGCCGTCCAGCATTACCTGGAGGCGCATCCGGAGCGCGATACGTCTTCCATCCACTCCTTCATGTGCGGGGGATCGGCGGTTCCGAGAGCCATGATCGACTGGTACTGGCGGGCCAGGGGCATCAGGGTGATACAGGGGTGGGGCATGACCGAGACCAACCCGGTGGCGACCTTCTCCATGCTCAGACCGGAGATGGAGGATTGGGACTGGGAACGCCAACTCGACTTCATCGAAACGCAAGGCCTGCTGATTCCGGGGCTCCGCGGCAAGATCGTGGACGACGAGGGGCGGGAACTGCCCCAGGACGGGAAGGCCTTCGGGGAATTGCTGGTACAGGGTCCCTGGGTGGCGGCCGAGTACATCCGGGATCCGCGGACGGCCGAGACCATGGTTGACGGCTGGCTCCGGACCGGGGATGTGTGCAAGATCACGCCGGAGGGGTATATCCGGGTGACCGACCGGGCCAAGGACGTCATCAAGTCCGGTGGGGAGTGGATCTCCTCGATCGACCTGGAGAACCTGATCATGGCCCATCCCAAGGTGGCGGAGGCGGCGGTGGTCGGGGTGGAGCACTCCAGGTGGCAGGAGCGGCCCATCGCGCTGGTAGTACCGCATCCGGGCGGGGAGGTGAGCGATGAGGAGCTGGCCGACCACCTGCGGGGGAAGGTGGCCGACTGGTGGCTTCCGGATGCCTACGTGGCCGTGTCCGAGATCCCGAAGACCAGCACCGGCAAGTTCGACAAGAAGGTGATGAGGGATCGGTATGGCTCCTTCCTCTCCGACCGGCCATGAAGCCGGCCCGCGGAACGGGAAAATCGGTCTGAGGGCGCCTCGCAGGCGGCGGCGTTGACGGCCTCGCTCCACAGCTGGCTGGGATGGGCGGTGGTGGTGGTCTGCGGGCTGGCCGGCCTGGTCGCTCTCGGTTACCACTTCGGCCGGCGCCGGCCCGACGTGGTGTTCAGGTCCATGGTCTCGGTGTGCGTGGTGAGTGCGATCCTGCAGGTGGGACTGGGGCTGGTGCTTTTCGCCCAGGACATGGAGCCGGGCAGCATCCACATGTTCTACGGCTTCGTGATCCTGCTCACCCTGACCTTCGTCTACATCTACCGGGTCCAGTTCGAGCGCCGTCCCGCCCTCTACTGGGGGTTGGTCCTGCTGTTCATGATGGGACTCGGCTTGCGGGGCATCTCCAGCTTCGGAGCAAGCTTCTAGTTACCATCTGTTAGTTACTGGTTATGTTCGATTATGCCAGCCACTGGCTACTTCCCCCTGACAGTTGAACGCTGTCTAGAGGGGTGCCCGATGGGCTTCCAAGTCGGATAGATCGGCCCACTCCAGGGTCCGGGCGTGAGTGGCCTCGAGCACCACGTCGGGAGCCACGCCGGCCTGCTTGGCCTCCACCCAGCGGGCCGCGCACAGGCACCATCTGTCCCCCGCCTTGAGCCCGGGGAAGCGGTGGGCGGGCATCGGGGTGGACAGGTCGTTGCCCACCGATCTGGAGAACTCGAGGAACTCGTCGGTCACCACCACACACACCGTGTGGACGCCGTGGTCGTTCTGATCCGTGTTGCAGCAGCCGTCCCGCCACCATCCTGTCAGGGGGTCGAGCGAGCAGAGCTCGAGCTCACCGCCTAGTACGTTGTGCGCCATCCACTGCATTGAAGCAGATCAGCAGGCGGTCCCCGCCAGTCACCGGCAACTCGCAGTGGCCACCCTACAACTAGTATCTGCCGTCGGTCTTTCCCGGGTGGTGCGCCGTGGTCCTTTTCTTCTCGCTGCTGAGCCTGCTGGCGCTGGCCGCTTCTCTGGGGCTGGTCGTGATGATGGCCCGCCCCCGTCTCAGAGCCACCGCGGTTCGGGAGCTGGGTGGCTATGCCCTTCCGGTGGCGGTGACGGTGGCGACGGTGTCAACCCTCGGCTCGCTGTACCTGTCCGAGGTGGAGGGGTTCGTTCCCTGCCTGCTCTGCTGGGTGCAGCGAGGGTTCATGTATCCCCTGGTGTTGCTCCTGGCCTGGGTGATCGCCAGGCCGGATCGGAGGGTCCAGTTGCTGGTCCTCGTCATGACCATCGGTGGCGCGCTCACCGCCGCCTACCACTACGGTGAGCAGCAGGGCTGGTGGGGCGGATCCGAGGAGTTCTGCTCGGCGGAGGCCCCCTGTACCTTCATCTGGGTTCAACAATTCGGGTTCATGTCGATACCCTTCATGGCGTTCACCGGCTTCTGCCTCATCGCCCTGCTGGTGGCGCTGAACATGAGCAGGCCGGCTCGGACCACCAACCGCTAATCAGGAGAGACTCGCATGGCAAGGACGGCAGGTAAGAGAAGCCAGCCCAAGGCCCGGCCCGCGGCCGCGCCGGCTCCCGTCCGGGCGACCCTGCCGACGGCGGAGGTAGAGGAGTCCACCGGGCTCGGGAAGAAGATCATGCTGGTGGGCATCGGCTTGGTGGTGGTGGCCGCGCTGGCCGTACTGGCGATCAACCTCGCGACCGAGGAACAGCAAGGCACCGAGGCGGCCGCCTTCCTCAGTCCCGACGTGACAGTGACCGGCGCTCCGCTCGTCCCATTCGCCCCTGGCGCCCAGGACAGCTCGGTCGGGACCATCGCCCCGGAGATACGGTCGGCGGATTTCGCCGGGGTGCCGGCCTCGATCGAGCATGACGGAACCCCCAAGCTGATCCTCTTCCTGGCCCACTGGTGTGAGTTCTGCCGGAGAGAGGTACCCGCCCTCCAGAGCTGGATCAACGCCAACGGGATTCCGGCGGGCGTCGAGTTGATATCTGTAGCCACCTCGAACAGCGAGATCCGGCCCAACTATCCGCCTGATGTCTGGTTGGAGCGGGAACGCTGGACCCCGCCGGTGCTGGTGGACGATGAAGCGGGCCGCATCGCCCAGGCATACGGCCTGACCTCCTTTCCGTACTACGTGGCCGTGAACGGAGCGGGCGAGGTGCAAGGTCGGTTGGCGGGCGAGCAGCAGCCTTCGACAGTAGGAGCCATCCTGGCCTCCCTGGCGGAAGGCGGATAGGGCGTGCCTGCTCCGGCCCCGATCGACCTCGAGAGCCACCACCTCGCCGCCAACACCGTCCGCGCCCTGGCCATGGACGCGGTGCAGCGGGCCAACTCCGGCCATCCCGGCATGCCGATGGGCATGGCGGATCTGGCCACCGTCCTCTGGCAGCGCCACCTGGTGGTGGACCCCGACCATCCGCGGTGGCTGGACCGGGATCGGTTCGTGCTCTCCAACGGGCACGGTTCGATGCTCCTGTACGCGGTTCTCCATCTGTGCGGGTTCCGGGTCACCATGCAGGACCTGATGGACTTCCGCCAGTGGGGGTCCCCCACCGCCGGCCATCCCGAGTACGAGCCGGAACTCGGGATCGAGATGACCACCGGGCCGCTCGGGCAGGGTTTCGGGACCGCGGTGGGCATGGCGATCGCCGAGGCCCACCTCAACGCGGTGTTCGGGGACGACCTGGTGGACCACCGCACCTGGGCCTTCGTGTCTGATGGTGACCTCATGGAGGGGATCTCGGCGGAGACGGCCTCGCTGGCCGGCCACCTGGGTCTGGGCAAGCTCGTATACGTCTACGACGACAACCGCATCTCCATAGACGGTCGCACCGACCTGGCGTTCAGCGAGGACGTGGCGGCGCGCTTCGGCGCCGTCGGGTGGCACACGGTGGAGGTCGACGGTCACGACCCGATCGCCATCGACGAGGCGTACGCCGCCGCCTGTGCGGTGGCCGATCGTCCTTCCCTGGTGATCGCCCGGACCCTCATCGGTCGGGGCGCCCCCACCAAGGAGGACACGGCCGGTGCCCACGGCGAACCCTTAGGGCCGGATGAGATCGCCGGATGGCGCCGCGGCGCGGGCTGGCCCGACGAGGACTTCCACGTTCCCGCCGGTGTGGCTGACGACTTCCGCTCCGGTATGGAGCGGGGTCGCGCCGCCCGGGCTAGCTGGCAGGAGCGGTTCCGGGCCGCCAGCGCAGCCGACCCCGAGTTGCGGTCACGCTGGTCGAGCTACCACTCTCCCGAGCGGGTGAGCCTGGAAGGGCCGGGATTCGAGGTAGGCGCCGGTATCGCCACCCGGCGGGCCATCGGGGCCATCTTCGACGAGATCGGCCGGAAAGTTCCCGGGCTGATCGGTGGGTCGGCCGACCTCGTCGGATCGACCAAGACGATCCTGTCCACGGGTGGGAGCCTCGCCCGCGAGAATCCCGCGGGCCGGAACATGCACTTCGGCGTGCGCGAGCACGCCATGGGAACCATCGTCAACGGCCTCGCCCTACACGGCGGGTTGCGGCCCTACGGCGCCACCTTCTTCGTCTTCAGCGACTACATGCGCCCCGCCATCCGCCTCTCCGCCCTCATGGACATTCCCACGATCTGGGTTTTCACCCACGAGTCGGTGTTCCTGGGGGAGGACGGCCCCACCCATCAGCCCATCGAACACCTGGCCGCCATGCGAGCCATGCCGAACATGGCGGTGTTCCGGCCCGCCGATGCGGGGGAGATGGTGGAGACCTGGGAGACGGTTCTCAACCGGCCCCATCCCGCCATCATCCTCGGAACCCGCCAGGCCGTCCCGGTACTGGACCGCTCCGGACGGGAGGGCGGCGTGGCCCGAGGCGCCTACGTGTTGCGGGACGGCGACGCCGCGGTGGTGATCGCCACCGGTTCCGAGGTCTCGGTGGCGCTGGAGGCGGCGGACCTGCTGGCGCGCGACCATTCGATCAGGGTGGTGAGCATGCCCTGTACGGAGCTCTTCCTCGAGCAACCGGAGGACTACCGCCGCGAGGTACTCGGGAACGGCCTACCGGTCGCCAGCGTGGAAGCCGGCTCGACCGTCGGCTGGTCGAGGTTCACCGGCGCGGGCGGGCTGAACATCGGCATCGACCGATTCGGCGCCTCGGCGCCGGCCGGCCGGATCGCCGAGGAGCTGGGTCTGACCGGTCCCGCGGTGGCCGGGCGCATCGCCACCTGGCTCGACAGCGTCTGAACCCGGATCCACCGGCAGTGACGTGGGGTCGGTGGGCGCGTAGACGCGGTGAGTGTCTCTGATCCGGGACCACAGCTGTGAACGAAGAGGCTGACGGCCTCGCCGATGCCGGACTATCGACAAGACTCCATCTCAGTCGCGTTCGCCCTATCTCATGTGGCCAGCATGCCCGGCCCTTCGATCTGAGACAGAAGAGGCAGGGGGTCGGACCCGATGGCCTCGACGTACTTCTGCGCCGCGCCGGTGTTGAATATCACGATCCGCTCGTCGGGGTGGATCGCCTCCTCGGCGACGAGCAGCTCGAGCACTCCGAGACAGGCACCGGCCTCGGGGGCAAACGCGATGCCTTCCAGGGCGGCGCCCCTCCGCGCCCAAGAGAGGAGTGATTCCTCCGGACATGCTCGGGCCTGACCGCCGGACTCGTTGACGGCATCGATGATCATGAAGTCGCCGACCGCGGCCGGCACCCGCAGCCCGCTCGCGGCGGTGGTCGCGTCGGGAAACGGCTCCGCGAACCGCTCGCCCGCGGCCCACGCCGTGCTGATCGGCGCGCACCCGTCGGACTGGCACGAGATCATGCGAGGACGGCGGTCGTCGGCAAGCCACCCCATCTCGATCAACTCGGCGAAGGCCTTCCACATGCCGATGAGCCCCGTGCCACCGCCCGTCGGGTAGAGGATCACGTCGGGGAGGGACCAGCCGAACTGCTCGGCGAGCTCGAGGCCCATGGTCTTCTTGCCCTCGATCCGGTACGGCTCCTTGAGGGTCGACATGTCGAACCAACCCATCTCGGCTGTCCCCTCGCGCACGACGGCGCCGCAGTCGGTGATCAGGCCGTCAACCAAGTAGGCCCGGGCCCCGTAGTAGGCAGCCTCGTGCTGGTTGACGATCGGGGTGTCGGCGGGCATGAAGACAAACGCCTCCATGCCAACTCGGGCTGCGTAGGCGGCCATCGCACCGCCCGCATTGCCGGCCGTCGGGATGGCCACCCGTTTGACCCCGAGCTCGTTGGCCCGGCTGATCGCCACGGCGAGACCCCGGCTCTTGAACGAGCCGGTGGGGAGTTGGGATTCGTCCTTCACCCACAGGTCGTTCAGTCCGAGCGCAGCACCGAGCCGCTCGCACTTGAGCAGCGGTGTCATGCCCTCGCCGAGCGACGCGATCTTGGACTCGTCCTCGACGGGTAGGAGTTCCTTGTAGCGCCACATGGTCGGCGCCCGACCGGCGACCGCCTCGGGGGTCGTGTTCGCGCGGACGGCTTCGAGGTCGTAGCGGACCCAGAGCGGCCGACCCTCGTGAAGAGTCTGGAGCTCGTCGTGGGGCAGGTGGGTGCCGTCGATGGCAGCCTCGAGGTGGGTTACGTAGCTCACCGGCTTTCTCCTTGCGCTAGTGGGCGTTCGTGGGCGGGGTCGAACATGGGCTCCGCCCGCACCACTGCGGGGAGCGCACGCCGATCACGTCGATGGCCGGCTCTGTGCCGGGTTCGGCGTGCTCGGGGATAACTTAGCCCATGGCGATGTCGGTCTTCATCGTTGATGTACTCCAGTGATCGTCTCGTTCGGCCTCGTGCCGAAGTATTGCGTCCACGCGATCGAGCAGACTCCGAGTGCTCCTTCGCATGGTGTGCCGGCACTCCAGATCACTGTGACAATCCTGCGTACCAAATGCTCCGTGCGGTTCACGAGTTCGACGACGAGGCTGTGTCGCGATCCATCGATCCGAATACGGCTCGTTAGGGAGTGGGACCGTAGAATCGGCTCCAGTGTCCACAGTAACGGCCGATCAGGTCCCCAGCCTCTCCGGGTGGCGTAACTACGTCCGGAACCTGTGGCGCTGGCGCGAGTTCGGGTGGTTCCTGGCCTTGGGCAACCTCAAGGCCCGCAACGCCTCCACCTCCCTGGGGTTGGTCTGGTGGATGCTGAACCCCCTGATCATGGCCGCCGTCTACTTCCTGGTGTTCGGTCTGATCCTGGACGGGCGGCGCGGCGAGCCACAGTTCATCGCCTGGCTCCTGTCCGGCGTGTTCATCTTCAACTACACCGCCACCGCCATGACCTCGGGCGCCAACAGCATTCTCGCCAATCGGCGCCTCCTGGTGAACATCCGCTTCCCGCGCCTGATCCTGCCGATCTCCGCCATCATCGAGACCGGGGTCGGTTTCCTGATGTCGATCGCCGTGTATTACGTCATCGTCTGGCCGGCTGACGGCGTGTGGCCCGGCATCACCCTGCTGTGGCTACCGGTCGCCGTCGCCCTCCACACGGTCTTCAACCTGGGGCTGGCCGGCTGGACCGCTCGCCTCGCCATCCCGTTCCGGGACATCAACAACCTGATCCCGCACCTGACCAGGCTGTGGCTGTACCTGTCCCCGATCATCTGGCCCCTGACCTTCCTGCGGGATCGCGGTGGTCTGGTGGAGGACCTGGCGGTGCTGAACCCGATGTACGGGATCCTCTCGTTCTACCGGATGGTGCTCATGGGCAGGGACCTGGACACTGCTGCCTTCGTCCTGGCGTTGCTGTGGACGCTGGTGCTCGGCGGGGGCGGCATCCTCAGCTTCGTGCGGCACGAGGGCAACATGGTGCGGCACCTGTGACGGCAGCGCGGTCAGGACAGGCCATCCGGGTCAGGGGGGTAGGGGTGCGGTACCGCGCCTATCTCGACCGTGCCTCGACCTGGCGGCGGGTCGTGGCCCGGCGCAGGCTCCGGCAGACCACCACGGTGGTGGCTCTCGACGAAGTCTCCTTCGAGGTGGAGTGGGGAGAGACCATGGGCCTGGTGGGCGACAACGGCGCCGGCAAGAGCACGCTCCTGCGGGTGATTGCCCGGACCATGCGACCCGACGCGGGCTCGGTGGTGGTGAACGGTGAGACCTCCACACTCCTCCAACTCGGGGCGGGTTTCAACCATGAACTCTCGGGACGGCGTAACGTCTACCTGAGCGGCCTGGCCCACGGCCTGGCCCGGGTCGAGGTGTCCCGGCTGTTCGACGACATCGTGGAATATGCCGGGCTGGGCGAGGCCATCGACCGCCCGATCAAGTCCTACTCGTCGGGCATGGTGTCCCGGCTGGCCTTCTCGATCTCCATCCACCTGGCCCCCGACATCCTGCTGCTGGACGAGGTACTGGCGGTCGGCGACGCCGGCTTCCGGAAGAAGAGCCAGGCGGCGATGACACAACTGCTCGGGCAGGGTGGCGCGGTGATGGTGGCCAGCCACGGGCTCAGGGGTATGGCCGAAGTGTGCGATCGGGTGCTGTGGCTGGAGCGGGGGAGGGTACGGGATCTGGGACCCGCCGAAGCGGTGATCGAGGCCTACGGCCGTGCCTCCCCGTCGGCGCCCCGGTGAGACCCGGCCACCGTCAAGGCGCAAGGAGGGTGGTCAAGAACACCCGGCCGGCCCCGGGCGCCGGCCGGCTCCCGGTGGTGGGCAGCGGGCCAGCCCGCCCTGCCGAGCATCCGTGGCGCAACCACACCGAGCGGCCCGACGGAATGAGGGTGAACGTGGTGGTGACCCGCTAGGAGCCGTCCGTCATCGCGGCGTTCCCGGAGGATCCTGACCGGGATCGTCGAACGCTCCGGATCCCGGACGCGTCTCCTGGGGCTCTGGCTCCCGAAGCGCTTGCCGTGTGGTGATGATCTCGGCGGTCGCGGTCGATATCAGGTCACGCGCCAGGAGGACCAGCCGGTAGCCGCCCAGCACCACCACGGTCCGGGCCATCCCCTCGGCCTGGAGCACGGTGGCCATGGTCAGTTCGAACACGCCGATCCCCTGGGGCGCGAATGGCGCCAGGAACCCGATCCCCCAGGTGAGGAGGAACCCACCGACGACCAACAGGGTGCGGAACTCGTCAGCAGCCGGAAAGGCGCGCAGGTACAGCAGGAACGTCACCGCCGACCATCCCCAGAACACCACGTTGATCCCGATCAACCGGATGTACCCGCGCCAATCGAGGGAGAACTCGATGCCCCGACGGGCGGCCAGCCAGGCCATTACCCGGCCTCCTCCACCCGGCGCCGTGGCCACGATCAGGGCTGCGGCGACGAACACCATCCACGCGGCGCCTCCCGGGATGCCGCCCGAGAGACCGAGGACGGCCAGCCCGCTCATGAGCACCACGGTCAGGCTGGTGGCCATCTCGAGGATGGCGGTGGCGCTGAGCGGTCCCACGGGCAGGCCGGCGTTGCGCAGCAGGGTGACCCTCCCGACGGCGAACCAGACCGCTCCGGGCACGTACCGCGCCAGGAGCGAGCGCGACGTCGCCACGGTGGCCTTGGAGAAGAGGCGTGGAGTGCCGAGGCCGTGTCCCTGGATGCGCAGGCCCACCGTCCAGAACCAGGCGCCTATGAGGATCAGGAAAAAGCTGGAGGCCAGCGAGGCCACGATCAGCCCGGGGCGCGCATCGCCGAGCAGGGCTAGCACCTCGTCCGACTCCGTCCTCGCCACCCAGCCGATCAGGACCGCCAGACCGGCCAGGTAGGCGATGCGGAGGACCTTGAGCAGCCGGGCCGGCGCCGGGGTCTCGCTCACGGGATCAGCTCGTCGAGCACTCGGTCGTCCTCGGCCGGGCGGGCCCGGAGCGCTTCTCCGGCGCCGTGTCGGACTCGGCCAAGAGACGGCCGGCCTCGTCGAGAACCGGGAGGACGATGCTGATGTCCACGGGTGAGTCGGGCTGCACGATCCCGGAGTTTGCCCGTCCGAGCGTGTCGCGGCAAGCCGGACGCCGTCAGGCGGTCGTGAGCCACGGGCCCATGAACCATCCGGCGCAGTCCTAGGCTGCGGCGGGTGCGCACCCTTGCCTTCATCCGCCGTCTCGACCGAGGCTCGCGGGTGGCGGTGGCGGGTGGTGGGGTACTCGTTGCGATCCTGGCGGTGGGGTGGTGGGAGCTGCTGTTCCTGCCCTTGGGAGCGAGTCATGACGGCCGGATCAATGCCCGGTTCGGCCTGCACGTCCGCAACCTGGTGGAGGGCGGCCTGGCGGGATCGGACTACCTGGCGTCCATGGTCCCCTTCTCGGAGCAACCGTACGTCCACCATCCACCATTGCTGAACGTGATGCACGCGCTGGTCGGCTGGTTCCTCGGCCAGGGCGAATGGCAGCTACGCCTGATCGGCTATCTGGCCGGGCTGGTGACTGTGGTGGGCCTGCTGTGGCTGGCCCGCAGGCTCGAGCTGGGCGCCGGAGCGACGGTCCTGGCCGTGGCGCTGGTGGCCGGCACCCCCATGTTCTGGATCTACGCCCGGCTGGGTCTAGGCGTGTCGCTCATGGTCATCCTGCTCGGGCTCTGGATCGGGCATCTGGGGCCATCGGGCACCGGGCCTGCTCGCCTCCCCGGATCCGGCGGGCCGGCCGGCCGCGACTCCTCCCTCGTGGTTCTGGCCGTCGTGGCGGGTGCGGTGGCGTTCTCCTCGTGGACGGGTGCGTTGCTGGTGGCGGTGCTGGCCGGATGGGGATTCCTCCACCTCGGGTCCCGCCGTATCGCCCGGTTGGTCGCCGGTACGGGCGCGGTGATGGTGCTGCTGACGCTGGTATGGGCGTTTACGGTCGGGGATGCGGCGGAACTGGCCGCCCATGCCGCCGACCGCCGCCAATGGCCTCCCTGGGGCGCTCTGGTGGAGAACTATCGCTGGTTCTACGGCACGCTGTACCCCGGCTGGTTCCGGTGGCTGATCCTTCCGGCCCTCGCCGCCGCCGTGGTCGACCGCCGCACCAGGATGGCCTCGGGAGCGATCATGATCGCCCTCGGGGTCTGGACGCTGGCCACCCCTGACGCCGCCTTCATCCATGACTACTGGACCTACCCGCTCCTCGTGCCCGTCCTGCTCGGCCTCGCGGTCATCCTGGACCGGCTAGTGGTCTGTTGTCTCGCAGACAGACCACTAGGTACCGGCAAGCCGGGCATCGGGAGCCGGATCGGGTGGAAGAACCCGGCGCGGGTACTGGGAGTGGCGGGCCTGGTCCTCCTGGCGGTGCTCGGATTCCGGGGCCTGGCTCCGTACCGGCAGGCCTACTTCGACGCTCCTTCGGATGCCGGCGGGCTGATCAGGTCGGTGGGGCCGGCGCCCGGCCAGGAGGTGGCGTGGGTGGCCAAAGGAGTCGATCCCCTCGCTATCTGGGTGAGCTACTACTGGGACCTGCCGGTCGCCGAGGTACCGCTGGGTGGCGACGGCATCGGATCGGCGAGCGGCACCGACCTGGTGCTGGTCCCGGTGGACCGGATACCGGTGCCGCTCAAAGAAGGTGTGCAGCCCGTGGCCGAGCAGGGCCGCTACGCGTTGTTCAGCGCGGCATCCCTCACTCGATAGGGGCGAAGGCCAGGGCCCGGCGAGGGAATACGAACCCCAGCCGGTGGATTCGGCGTCACTGCGGCAGCAGCCGGGAGGCGGAGATGATCAGGAAGTCGTTGTGAGAGGCGAGCGGGTCGCTCAACGCTCCCTCCGGGAAGAAGTCGGGCACCCTATCCGCTCTGAGAACCACCACATCGGACTCGTCCAGGTCGCCGAGATTGTCCTCGTTGAGGCGTATCACCCGTATGTCCAGGTGGTAAGAGATCCAGGTAGCGCTGGTCACCGGGGGTACAGCCCATGCCAGCTCCGTGCCCGGTAGGTTCCCCACCTGCTCCAGCACGGTTCCCGCGTCGGCGGGGTCGGTGATGTAGCGCTGCCGTGTCGAGCCGCCGACCACGGCGGCCAGAGTGGCGGCGATGACCACGGCCGCAAGCACAGCAGGCAGCGGTCGCCAGCGGCGGGGGAAGGACCGGCGGATCCAGTCGGCGAGAGCCGCGAAGCCGATGGTCACCGGCGCCAGCCACGGGAAGTTCCACAGCCTGTGCACCCAGGCCCCCTGCTGAACCCCGAACGTCAGCGCCGCAGCGACCGAGAGCGTTATGGCAGCGGGTACCCGTGTGCGCCGGTCGATCAGCCCGGCGAGGAGGCACGGCACCAGAAGAACGCGTAGCCACACAGGCACGAGCATCTCCTCGTTGGCGAAGCGCCACTGTCGCGCCAGGAACTCGCCGAAGGTGAAACCGAGCGACCCGTTGGCTCCTCCCCTCTGGTTGCTGGTGCGTATGGCCACCTGGGTCGCGAGATCCTCGACTCCGGCGCCGTTGAGCATCCACAGCGCTGTGACGCCGGCGCCCAGGGCCGTGCCCGCGGCGACCGCCGCGAGCAATCGCTGCCGGCGCCCCGACAACCGGCGCCACGACAACCACTGCACGGGCAGCCTCCGCTGCGGTGCGGTGACGGCCGCGCCGACGCTCTGCTGGGAGCCATCTGAAGGCGTCTCACCACCGTCGTCCCGGCGGGCGGCGAGCAGCCACAGCACCACCAGCACCATGGCGGCTATCCCGATCCAGGATTGCATCGCGGCCAGCGCCGCGAATCCGGCCACGAGGAGCGTGTCTCGACCGCGCGGTTCGGTCCTGCGCAGCGCCCACGACACCGCCGCGATGGCGGCTAGCAGCAGCGAGAAGCTGACGCTGATCCGCCCGAAAACGTAGTAGAAGCCAGTGCTCGCCATTGCCGCCACGGCCAGCAAGGTCGGTCCCCAAGCCAGGCCTCGGCCGCGAAGCAGCGACGCCATGAACGCCACCGTGGCCGCGCCGACCAGCAGGCCAGGCACCCGGAGTGCCGCGGTGCTGTCTCCGAGAATGCCCGTCGACACCACCGCCATGAACACCTGGAGAGGCGGATGATGGGCGTATCTGACGGCGACGGGAGGTGCGTCGGCTCTGGGGGCTACGTCGTACACGGGTCTGACGTACGGCTCGATCACCGCGCCAAAGTACGAGTCCACGGCGCCCAGGTCCCAGAAGTTGCGCGCGTGAAGGCCAGCCAGGCCCAGTATGCGGCCGTCGTCGCTGTTGCCGAATGGCAGGCCGAGATCGGGCAGCCAGACAGCCACGAGGGCAGCCGCAATCAGTGCCACGACAGTCCAACCGGACGAGAGGCGTGTTGCCAGGAGTCTGATGGCCGCTCTCAACTCGGGCCCTCCCCGGCGGTCAACCGGGGCGACCCTAACAGGCTGGGGAATGCTAGGCTACGCCGCGTGAGTGCCTCAGACGGGTGCCTATCGGTGGTAATGCCCTGCTACAACGAGGTCGCTACCATCGACGAGATCGTCTCCAGGGTGCTTGCCAGTCCCTTCACCGGTGAGTTGATAGTGGTCGACGACGGTTCGACCGACGGAACGCAGGACCGGCTGTCCCAATACGAAGACCCTCGTGTCACGGTCTTGCGACATCCCGAGAACCGCGGCAAGGGTGCCGCGGTGCGGCTGGGTTTCGGCGAGGCAAGTTGCGAATTCGTGGTGATCCAGGACGCCGACCTCGAGTACGACCCCGGTGACTGGGACGCGCTGATGGCGCCCCTGGTGCGCGGGGACGCCGACGTGGTGTACGGAGTCCGCATGCAGGAGGGCCCGTCGCATAGGGTGCCGTACTTCTGGCACATGGTCGCCAACCGAGTGCTGACCCTGCTGTCGAACATGCTCACCGGCGTGCGCCTGTCAGACATGGCGACCTGCTACAAGGCGTTCCGCCTCGAGGTCATACGATCCTTCGACCTGCGCGAGAACCGCTTCGGGATTGACACGGAGATCACGGCGAAGGTGGCGGCCGGCGGTTGGCGCATCTGGGAGACCGGGGTCTCCTATACGAGCCGGAACTACGCCGAAGGCAAGAAGATCACATGGAAGGACGGCATCGCCGCCTTCGTGTGCATCGTTCGCTACGGGATCTCCGTACGTGTCCGCAAACTCGGGAGGCGCGCCTGACCGGGCCGCTCCGACGCTTCGCGGGTTGGGCGATCCGACCCGCCCCCGGCTCCGGCAGCCTCAGCCGTTCCCGTGATCGCCTCGGCCGTCCACCCATTCGGCCAGAACTTCGAGAATTTCCTGAGACGGGCTCGACTCCGGCAGCCGGGGATCCCGTCGCCAGCGTTCGGGGTCTGCCAGGAACGCCTCCACCGCCGCGGGGTCATAGCGGCTCAGCATGGCATTCTCACCGAGGCCGTCGGGTCGGTCGGTCCGGTTTCGCCACAGCAGCACAGGTACGCCCAGAAGAGCGCACTCCTCCTGGATGGAGCCGCCGTCGGTGATGGCGAACGGTGCCCGTGCGAGCGCCCTGACGAACTCGTCGTACGGGACCATCGGCACAAGCTCCACGCCGGAGGCTTCCAGGCCCGCTTGACCTGCCGATCCGAGCGCCCGCCGGGTGGGCTCGTGCACGTACCAACGCACCGGGGTCGTCTGCACCAGCCGCGTGATCGTCTGTACCAGCGCCTGTCTCCGCTGCCGCCGGTACAGGTTCTCCACTCGGTGCATGGTCACCACGGCAGGGCGTGTCCGGCGTGGATATTCGCCCGGGCGAGTGCCTCCCGACATGCCGGTCGTAGACGGCGTCGCACCTGCGGCGCCGGGCGCCAGGGCATCGCGGAGCGCATCGCTGACCGTGTTGGAGGATCCGGTGATGATCCGCCCTCTCACGCCGCGCTTGCGCAGCTCCTCGGCTGCCGTGTCGTCAGGCGCGAAGAGCAGGTCGGCGAGCCGGTCGACGGCAACCCGGATGATCTCCTCCGGAAAGGGGTGCAGCCACCGATGGCTGCGAAGGCCCGCCTCCACATGCGCCAGTGCCAGCCCGGCGCGCTTCGCCATGAGCGCGCCGATCAGCGTCGTCGGCGTGTCGCCGTGAACCACGCAGATCCCCCGGCGCCCGCCGAAGACGGTTCGATCGAGCCGCCGGGGCAGCACCAGCTTGCGACCGAGTCCTGCCGCCCACCACAGAGCCGCAGCCACCGAGTTGACGCTGCGCGTGCCTCCCATGGCGAAGTCGGGCTCCCGCAAGCCCAGTTCAGCCCGGAACGACTCCGACCGGTCGGCGTGCTGGCCGGAGTCGATCAGCCGGTAGGGGAGGGCGGCTGCCTCCATGCGCCACATCAGCGGCGCCATCTTGATGTACTCGGCTCGGGTGCCGACGAAGACGTGGATCACGGCTCGGTGCTCTCCAACCGCTTCACCCGACCCTCCTCGACCGTCATGCGCCTCGCGGAGAGGAGCTCGGAAGCGGCCGCGGCCAGCAGGTCGCGCAGCAGCAACACCAGCCTGAAGCCGAATATCAATATGCCGAGAGCCAGGGGATCGGTTGCACCGAGCAGTGACGGGAGGGTCACCTCCACCACGCCGATTCCATGGGGCGCGATCACAGAGAGGAAACGCAGCCCTCCCCAGGTGAGCACGAAGGCACCGGCGAGGCGCGCCGTCCCGAACCCGTCGGCGGACTCGAATGCGCGCATGTACAGGCAGAACACGGCGGCTGCGCAGGTCCAGTAGCAGGCCGATGCCGTGATCATGTGCAGGTAGCCCGGCCATGTGAACCCGCTGACCGGGGCCAGGCTGTCCAGGCCGCGTCGCCGAGCCACCGCCGCGACGGCACGTCCCGCCACCGATGGCGAGGCGGCCACGATCACCCCGACCGCGGCGACGATCGGGATTGCCAGGCCTCCGGGCAGCCCGCCGGCCCAGCCGAGCAGTATCAGGCCATAAGCCACCGAGACGGCGAGGCTCACCGACATCTCGAGCGCAGCGGTAATGGCTAGAGGCGGCCCCGGAATGCCGCGGCGCCGCATCAGAGCCACGCGGCTGATGGCGAACGTGACCATGAGCGGCACGTACCTGGCCGGAAGGGAACGAGCCGCGGTGACGGTCAGATCGAGGAAGAGCGGACGCCGGCCGAGTATGCGCAGGCTTACGAGCCAGAAGTAGGCACTCAGTCCTATCAGCAGGAACCCTGCCGCGAACGACGCCGCCACGAGCAGATGCCTTGCGCCCGCGAGGTCTCGGAGAAGGTCGGCCACTTCGTCCGGGCGCGCCAGCACCAGCACGGGCACGGCGGCCGCGAGCAGGGCGAGGTATGCAATCCTCAGCCACTTCAGAAGGCGTCGCTGCCACGGGCGGCCTGTCATCTGGCTAGCAGCAAGATACCCGCGGGTAGTTGCGACGCCGGGCCGGGACAGGAGCCGCCGGGTTTGGCGCGTCTCATTCGAGCGGCCGGGGCGACGGGTCGGAGGGGCTGCCGAGACTGGCTCAACTTGACTCGACGCTCCGTCAGCAGGTCACTGGATCAGATCGAGCAGATCGTCGAGCGCGGCGTCGTTGACCTTCAGGCGCGCACGCAGCAGGCCACGCGCCTCGGCTGTCCGGTGCGACTTGGCCTGAGCGTCGTCAGCCGCGCCAATCAGCTTGTGGGGCTCGAAGCGCCCGGCGTCTAGCGGAGCCAGGTCGACGAGCGAAGCCCAGCCTCCGCCTTCGGCGGCGAGCGATCTCATTTTCGGAGAGTAGTCCAGGAGCACCGCCGCCTGATCGTTGAGCAGGGCTGCGATAGCGCCGTGATAGCGCATGGTGACCACCAAGCGACTCTGGGCGACCTCGGCCAGCACGTTGCCGACGTTCGGGATGACCAGCTCAGTGTCCGTTCTCATCCTCTGTCGCAGCGCCACGAGCATGGGGGTGTCCTGGCTGGGCTGAAACGGCAGCAGGCGTAGCGTCATGCCGCTCCGCTTGGCCAGCGCGTCCAGCGAGAGCGCGAGCTGCCCTATCCATGGCTGCCAGGACGTGCGGGTCTTCGCCGCAGCGGTGCGGATGCCTCGCCGATTCGGCGGGCGCAGGATCACGCAGATACTGTCCTCGGAATCGCTCCGAGAGAGCGTCGAGTCCGGCGGTCGGGTCGCACCCGCCCGGCTCGAAACGAGCGCGGCGTTCCCGGCGAGCACCGGGTCGGCGCCGATCGCCACGTCGGGCACACCCCAGCCGCTCAGGCGCTGAGCGGAGGCGGCGTCTCTCGTCACGACGTGACAGGCCCGGCGCATCTCCGAGACCGCCAGCCGCCGGTCGCCGGCGCCCCGGACGTGTCCCACTCCCAGGCCGATGGCTGCGACCACGGCCCGCCCTCGTCGGCGGGTGCCCGACGCCGACCGCCTGAAGGCGCGAAGGCGTGACATGTGAAACCACATGTTCCACGGTGACGTCTCCGACTGCACCACGCCTCCGGAGAGGACCATGGCGTCCGACCGGCGCAGCGACCGGCGCAGCGCCGCGCTGCCAAAGGGCGAGCGGTGACGCACTGCCTCGACGCCATGGACGGCGGCAGTCCGCTCGGGATCGGTCGACACCGCTACCGGTTCCACCCCCCGGGCGCGCAGGGCGGCGGTCATGCAACTCAGGATCATCTCATCTCCCAGGTTGTCCGACCCGTACCAGCCGGAAAGGGCGATCCTCAGGGCCATAGCAAGTGTGCGGGCGTGACCGTTGCCGACGGGGCTTGCCGGTGAAGTCGAGGCTGATGTGCTAGCGCGATACGGCTCGCTCCTTGGTGCGGACTACGTACCAGCCGTCGGGGTACTTGAGAACTTGACAGTGATCTGACCCGGATGTTGGTTACGTCCAGGCTCAAGGTCTGGAGTTCCCCCTGTGGGCTGGACACTCGGTTTGTGCGGCCGTGTGATGGTAGTAGTTGTCCTCCCATTCGTGTGGGGCTTGATGAATCGCCCCGGGTTCCCGGTGACTCTCATGGCGATATTTCCTTTGGTACGGATCATTAGGTGCTATTGGAGGCGGTTGAACACCCGGTCTAGAACTCCGTTATCGGCTCAGCGATTCATGCGGGTGTACACGGTGTCCAGTTACCAAGATGCTCGGGCAGCGGGCACCATTTGCAGTCCTATTCGGCTAAGTCCAGGATGCCAGGGGGTCTGGCTCGAAGATCTTGACTTGCTTGCTGTGTGGGAGCAGTTACAGCAAATGTGTATTGGTCATACAATGATTCTATATGTTAATAGTATCACGCCCGCAGCCGGACAGAGGGAACATGCCCTAGATCACTCCCGCGAATGCGAGGTCGCAGCCTTCGCGCACCTCGTCCGCCTGCTTGAGAAAGTAGGTGTCCCTCGCCTGCCAGGTGTGGCCCTGGTTGTGGCGGACGAGCATGTAACCCCTGCCGTGAGTCCGGTACGCCCTCCGCCCGCTTATCAGCACGTCCTCGATCAGGGCGCGGTCGACGCCGGCAGGCACCTCCCGCCAACCGAGGAGGGCGTCCAGATCATGCCGTGCAATCATCATCGCGCCACCGGCCAGGCTGGCCGATCTGCGCTCCGATCGGTTCCTGAAGCGTTGGATGGTGCGGTCTGACTCCTCGAGGTAGACGTACTCGGCGGCCTTCCCGACCAGGCAGTCCATGGAGTACTCGTGGGCCAGCACCAGGTCCCACAAGTGTTCGGGCCCGTAGAAGTCGTCATCGTCGAACTTCGTGAGCAGCCTGCCTGTGGACTCGGCCACCGCCGCGTTGAGAACAGCCCCCAGTGGGACGTGGCCGGGCACGGGAACCACCCGGCACGGGCGGTCGATGGAGCCGACTATCTCCTCGACTACGGCGGGGTCGAAGCCCTCGCCATGCAAAGCCAGCACCAGCTCGACCTCCGGGTAGGTCTGGCCGGCTGCCGATTCGACCGAGGCGGCCAGCCGGTGGGGCCGCTTGGTGGCGAGGAGTACGGTGACCAGCGGTAGCGGAGGCCCGCGGTGATCCGTTCCGGCGAGAACCTGCCGTGCCCGGGCTCGCAGCGAATGGTCCCGCAGGGCACCGCGTCGCATGGCGATGCTCAGGGTTTCCCGCTGGTGGGAGCTCGCCCCTGCCACCAGTTCATCGGTCATGAGGGAGTAGAGCTCGGTCCCGAGGTAGGAGCCCAGTTGAGCGTCGGGTTCCGGGAGGCGTACCACGACGCCCGTTGCCGCCAGGGCCGCGAGCGTGGCTGCCCGAGAAGCGACGCCGTCGTGGATGTCGGCGGAGTCCCTGACGTGGTGGGCCCGGCTCAGCCTTCGGAGACGATCCGGATCCAGGCTGCGGACGTGTCTGGGACCGAGGATCGCAGGGGACGAGCCGTGGCTGTAGTTCCAACCGCGAGGGTTGAACTTCTCGGCGTCGAAGGCGGGCACGGAAGCCGACGGGTCGAGTTCGGAGAGCACTACCACCGTATCCAATTGGATGCCCTGACCCTGCTGGGATGTGTCGGTGACCGCAACCTGGGTGGACGCGCCGACGGCCTTTCCGATCCGGGACGCGGTGGAGAAGACCGCCGAGGCCACGGGTCCAACCGTGATCATCTCCGGGCCGAGCCGGTAGTGGGCCTGCTGACCTCGCCGGAGTCTCACGCCGGCCTCGCCCAGCCTCTTCTTCGTTATGACAGTGACGCTCCGCATCGCCCAGCCGTGGAACTGCCGGGCGTCGTCGAGACTGCGAATCCCGGATGCCTCCCGCCAAACCGCCTTCATGATGTTGAGACATCGGCGGATGTTGCGACTGGCGAAGTGCTGCAGCTTGACCAGACGGCGCGCAGTGCGGCGCAAGAACCAGCGTCCCGATCCGATCCCACGGGCCACCGATGATCTCTTTTCGGGGCCTGGCCGTGCGCTCACGACTCCGGTCTCATCCGGATCGAGCGGCTTGACAGCCTCGCATTCGGCAACGGTCAACCCGCGACGGGCTGCCCGGTGCAGTACCCAGGAGCGCACGATGCTGATCCCGGACGCGTAATCGATCGGGTTGGTGGACGCGGCCGGGCTGGAGCCCAGTTGTCCGCGCAGCAGTTCCACCGCGTCGGAGTTGACCTCGGCCTCAGCGGGGATGGTGATGTGGAACGAGGCTGCCGGGATCGTCTCGGCGGCGCCTCCCGGGCTTCCGAACCGCACGCGGGGGTCGCCGGCCAGCAGTCGTCTGAGCATCTCATGCTCCCGGGTGCGGGAGGAAGCGCCTCCGGCCGGCTCCTCGATCCACACGACCAGATCGTGAACACTCCCGGCCAGCAACTGCTCTACCGTCTCTAGACGGGCTATCTCGCGGGACGCGCCGGCGCGCACGGTCACTACATACTGCGGTACGGAGAAGCTACGGCCCGGAACGGCGCGTCTGAAGCCGTGATGGGCGATGAGCTGGGATATCTTGGCTCTCTGCAACTCCAGGCTGGCGGATTCGGCTTCGCTGGGCGTCGAGCCCTCTCCCTGGTGCCAGCACAGGGCCTTCCGGGCGGGGACCAGCACACCACCCCGGGTGTAGGCGCGGTAGCCGAACTCAGTGTCCTCCGCGCCCCACTGCGTGAAGCTCTCGTCATAGCCCCCCACGGCCTCATAGAACTCTCGCGAGACACCGAGATTGCCACCCGTCACGATCCGGAATAGGTCATCGTCGTCCGAGGTGAGGTCGTTGGTCCGCGACATGTGGAACTCGATCCACTGCGGTCGTTGCGACTCCCGGTCGGCGAACAGATCGCCCAGAGAGCCGGACCGGCGCCGCACGGTGGCCGCGTCGATGCCGGTCACGTCGACGTGGGCTCTGAAGCCGAGTGTGAGGACATCGGAGGCGGCATGGTGCCAGCGGGAGTGCTCGAGGAGCCAGTCCGACTCCGGCAGCATGTCACAGTCGAGGAACACCAGGATGTCGTGGGCGGCCGCCCGGGCGCCCGTGTTGCGTGCTCGGGCCAATCCGAAGCCCAGGTCTTCCTGGTGGACCACCCGCACCTCCAGGGGGCTGCTCTCGGGCGGTTCCAGGGGAATGCGTGAGCCGTCATCGACGATCAATACCTCGAATAGATGCCGCGGGTAGCTCTGGCCCTCCAGCGCCGCCAGGGTCAACTCCAGCGACTCGGGGGCTTCGTAGTAGGTGACGATCACGCTCACCGCCAGCGTGGGTACGAATGTGCCGGTGGGACTGGTATCAAGGGCCGCCCAGTCGTTGCCGCGTACGTCGGCCGGGGGGACTGGAGGACTCATCCGACCTTTCGGTGTGCCATCAACACCCATGAGCCGCGGCAAGGGAGAACCACAGGGTGGCCGGGCCTGCATCAAGGGCGAACACGGAGCCGCCAAGATAGCAGCAGACTCGTAACACGATCGATGTTGCAGGAGCCATGACATGTCTCGACCGTTCCCGGGCTCGAGACCGGCGGGCGCTCACCCCGGCCATCGCGCCATACCTGTGGCCGGCGATGTCGCCCATCTCGCCTGCCCTCCCAAACCTTCAACATCATCGAATTCCGTCCTACACTGGCCGGCGTGGTCAGAAGGGCATTGCTACTAGGAGCGTGCCGAAAAGTGTCCAGTCGGCCCGCTAGTTCCCAACAAAACCCCAGGTCGAGGAGTCGCGGGCCGACCACCCCTGTCTTATTCAGCATGCTCCTGGTGCTGGTGGCCGTCATCGGGCTGGCGCTCCAGGCAGCGGCCCAGGAGAGGACCTTCACCTTCGAGGGCTCGGGCTGGGGCCACGGCGTGGGCATGGGCCAGTGGGGGGCTCGCGGCCAGGCTTTGGCGGACCCCGGGAAGCGTGGCGAGGACATCGCCGCGTACTACTACACCGGCTCGAGTCCCGCCGATCTGTCCGATCTCGACCTGCCGAGCGACCTGCTGACCACGCTGGACAACCCGCTCTGGATCAATATCGCCTCCCAGATCACCCTCCTGGAGTTCACCCCGGTCGGCGGGCCGCTGGATCTCTGCCTGGCAGATGACGGTGAAGGGCCCTGTCCCAAGCCGGAGCAGCCGCAGGAGGGGGAGCGCTGGGAGTTCCGCCGGATCGATGCAGGGGAGTGCGGGTTCTTCATGGCGGGCGAACTCCAGGGGACCACCGGGGATTGCCGGGCTTCGATCTCGTGGCCCGAAGCGGACGGGATCCAGCTTCGATACGGCGAGGACCGGAGGAAGCCCTGCGTGGTGAGGGACTCGGAATGCGAGTACCGCCATGGCGCTATCAAGCTGCGGGACGATCCGGTCGAGGTCGGCTTTCATGTGCTGCTGACCCTCGGCCTCGAGGACTATGTACGCGGTATCGCCGAGATCTTCCCCTTCTGGAAGGAGCCCGGGGTCAACGAGGCCCAGGCGGTGGCGGCCCGTACGTACGCGGCCTTCAAGTTCCTGGCCCAGGAGGTGAACGACCGTCCGGCGGATCCCGATGCGGATCCGGGGATCGGCGCCTCCCGCAAGGACTCGTGCTGGTGCCACCTGTATGACAACACCCGCGATCAGGTGTACGCGGGATGGTGGCGGGAGGACGGCGCCGACCAAGCAGCCTGGGTGGACGCGGTGGCCGCCACGGAGGGCCGGGTGCTCACCTACTTCGGGCAGGGGTGGGAGCGCTTCACCAAGGGCGGCATCATCCAGGCGTTCTACTCCACCTCGACCGGGGGAGTCACCAACAGCAACCGCTACGGCTTCTTCACCGAGTGGGACGGGCGGCTGACGTCGGTGACCCAGTGGCCATACCTGCTACCGGTGGAAGACCCCTGGGACCTCGATCCGAGCCTGGGCAACCCGGTCGCCTCGTGGCGCACCACCATCCCGGCGTCCAAGATCGCCGACCAGCTGGGCTGGGACGAGGTGACCGATGCCCGGCTGGTGTCGGGTCCCACCACCACCAGCCCCTCCCGGGTGCGGTTCGACGGGTGGGACGGAGCAAGCGAGGTCTCGACAACGGTCGCCGGCGGCTGGCTCCGCTACGGGCTCGGCCTCAGGTCGTCGGTCGTCCGGGCCATCGACGACCGGCCGGCGCCGCCCACCGAGGAGCCCGTGACCCCGGGCCAGGGTCTCGACGAGGAGGGGCAGGCGCCCGAACAGGACGAGATACTCTTCGACGAGCTACCCCCGTTCCAGGACATCGCCGGCCACACTCATGAGCCGGCAATAGACACCCTCCGGCGGGCCGGGATCGCGGAGGGTTGCGATCATTACAGCCTCTACTTCTGCCCGAATGACCAGGCCAACCGGCTGGAGGTAGCGGTCCTGCTGGCGAGGGCCGCCCGGCTCCCGATGCCCGAGGAGCCCTATCGCCTCAACTTCGCGGACGTCCCCGACTCCTTCCCGCACTCGAGAGAGATATATGCGTTGGCCGAGGCCGGGATCACGGTCGGATGCGCTACCAACCGGTTCTGTCCGGACGGTCCCCTCACCCGGGGAGAGATGGCCACGTTCCTGATGAGGGCGCTGGACCTGGCGCCGCTCGACTCGTTTGACGGCCGCAGGTTCGATGATGTTCCCGCCGCCAGTACCCACAGCGGGGCCATCCACGCCATTGCCGCTGAAGGTATCACTGTCGGCTGCACCGAGACCTCGTTCTGCCCCGACAAGCCCCTTAACCGGGGCGAGATGGCCACCTTGCTAGCTCGGGCCTTCTTCTGGGGCGGCTCGACGCCTTCCGGCGGGAACGAATAGGAAGCCGATCCCCCACGCCAGATGCATGGCCGGCATCACGGCCGGGAGGAGCCAAGCGGCCCGATCCCGGCGCCTGATCGTCTCCGAGAGCGTGGTGATCGCGATCAGCATCCCGTAGCCGGCCGGCGGTATCCACCAGAGCGGCACGCCGATCCCGGCGCTGATCGCAGCGCCGATCAACCCGATGACCAGCACAGGCGCAGCTAACTGCCGCGCGGCGAGCGCGCCCGGATTGCGCGTCAGCATCACCCGTTTCCATCTGCCGTAGTCGAGATACTGCCTCCAAAGGGCGCGGAGGCTGGAACGGGGTCGGTAGGTGACCGCCAGCCGCGGGTCGAACCAGACGAGCTTCCCGGACTTCCGGAGCCGGTGGTTGAGCTCGAAGTCCTGGTTGCGAACCAGGGTGGGGTCGAAACCCCCCACCTCATCGAGGGCTTGCCGGGGGAACACCCCCAGATACACGGTATCCGCCGGCCCGGCCACCGAGGAGTGCCTGAACCGGGCGGTACCGGCCGCGGCCGGCGAGTTCAGGGCGATGGCTATCGCCCGTTGGAGTCCCGTGGTGCCCACGGCGTCCTGCCGCCCGCCCACGTTGGCCGCTCCGGTCTCCTCCAGCAGCCCGACCGCCACCCGCACGTAGTCGGGGGCGAATTCGGCATGCCCGTCACACCGCACCAGGACCTGGCCCCCGGCCGCTCCGATGGCCCGGTTGAGACCTGAACCCACCCCTAGTTCGGGGTTGTCGACCAATTTCAGGCGGGAGTCCGCCGCGGCGCTCCTTTGCAGGATGGCGAGGGTCCCATCGGTGCTCCGCCCGTCTGCGACCACCACCTCGAAGGGGCCTTCATAGTCCTGGTCGAAGACGGCCTGCAGGGTGGTCTCGATGTGCGCGGCCTCGTTGCGTACCGCCATAACCACAGAGACGCGGGGCAACTCGGACAGGCGAACCTCCTTCTGGGCGGGGAGCGTACCCAAGATTCCAGTTGGCCCCGATGCCGGCAACCCCGGGTCGCTACATCGGGGACCGGCATCGGAGGTCCATTTCCGTCTCTTTCAGCACCGGGGATGATTGTCGCAGGGTGCCGGTTCGTATACTGGCCGCGCACCCCGGACTGATCGACGGCGCTCCCACGCCTGCGGTTTCTCGGATGGTGGACGGTAGACCGGATACGGAGGCCATGTTCGGGTCGGAGTTGGCATTCAGTCCCGAGGTGGTCCTGGCGATGTGGGCGGCAGGCGTGGCCGGTTCCGGTGCGGCCGTGGCCTACTGGCGTATCGTCGGGCCGGGTTTCCTTTGGCTGACCGTCGCCACCGTGGTGCTCGTCGGCGGGGGGGCCTGGTACTTCGATCAGGGCGTCCTGGCGGCGGTGGCCATGCTGGTGGGCGCGGGCGCCGCGCTCGTGGCCCGGAATCGTTGGGCGGCCACCATCGCCCTGGGCTCGTCATCCTTGTTGTTCCTGGTCGGGGCATCGGTGGTAGGCCTGCCCCTTCCCGCCATCACGGGAACCGCCGCGCTGGGTGGGATAACAGGGGAGATGCTGCTCGGGCACTGGTTCCTGGTGAGTCCGAGGATGCCCCGGTGGCCACTCCGCGCTCTGGCGGTGATCGGCGGCGCGGCGATCCTCCTCGACTGGCTGGTGCACGTGGTGCCGGGTGTTCCGCCGGCGGCCTCGACGGGGCCACTGATCGCGTCGGTGGCGCTGGCGGCCACCAGCGTCCTGCTCATGGCCGCCGTCTGGTTCGCCCTCGGCTACCCGTCGTACCCGGGGGTGATGGCGGCGACCGGTCTCAGCTACCTGGCGGTCCTGACCTCACTCGGTTCGGTGATACTCGTCCGGGCGCTGGCAGCTGGTGTTCCACCCCTTTGACCCTGCGGAATCAGGGCTAGCATCCGCGTACGGAAGACTGGAGTCTTAGTTTGGATATCGAGTTCGTTGAATCGCAAGACGACGCGGCGTCGCGCGCCGGCGTACTAGGTCTCGCCGCCGGGCCCGGCCTCGTCTGGCAGGGCGATGTTGAGGGCTACGTCGCGTCGCTGGGCGCCGGCTTCGAGCGGGCACTCGAGCGGGCGGGGTTCAAGGGGAAGGCCGGCCAGAGTTGCTCCTACGACACCGGGTCGGAGAATCCGCACACGGTGGTGGCGCTGGGTGTCGGCGAGGCCCCGGACGCGGACACCCTCCGCAGGGCCGCCGGGACACTCGGGCGCAAGGCTTCGAAGGAGGCTTCGGTAGCCACCACGCTGGCCCTCGGGGGGAAGGCGGCGCCCGTGGTGGAGGGGTTTCTGCTCTCGCAGTATTCGTACGACCGTTTCAGGAGCAAGCCGGAGCCCGCCCGGACCGACTCCCTCCTGCTGATGGGCACCGGGGAGAAGATCGACTGCGAAGCTGGGACGGCGGTTGCCGAAGCGGTCAGCTGGGCGCGTGATCTGGTCAACACGCCGGCTCGGGACAAGGCGCCCCGCGAGATCCAACGCCGCGTGGCGGAGCTGGTGGCGGGCCTCGACCTGCGCCTCGAGACTCGTGACGTGCCGGACCTCGAGGAGGGCGGCTTCGGAGGGTTGCTGGGCGTGGCGGCCGGTTCGGACCGGGATCCTTGCCTCGTGGAGTTGTGGTACGAGCCGGAGGGCTCCGAGACGTTCGTCGCGCTGGTGGGCAAGGGAATCACCTTCGACTCGGGCGGCCTCAGCATCAAGCCGGCTCAGGCCATGGAGACGATGAAGACCGACATGTCGGGGGCGGCCGCGGTGATCGGCGCCATGGCTGCCATCGCCCGGCTGCGGCTACCCGTGAGGGTGCTGGGTCTGGCGCCGCTCACCGACAACATGCCCGGACCCCTCGCAACCAAGCCGGGCGACGTGCTCACCACCCGCAACGGCAAGACCATCGAGGTGCTCAACACGGATGCCGAGGGACGGTTGATCCTGGCCGATGCCCTCGCCTACGCGGTCGAGCACGGGCCGGATCTGATGGTGGACCTGGCCACCTTGACAGGTGCGTGCAAGGTGGCGCTCGGTGACACCATCGCCGGAGTGATGGGCAACGACGACTCGCTGATCGACCGGATCGAAAGGGCAGGTGAGCAGGCGGGGGAAAGTGTGTGGCACCTTCCGCTTCCCGAGGAGTACCGCCGCGAGCTCGACACTCCCATGGCCGACATGAAGAACATCGGCGGCCGCTGGGGTGGCGCGCTGACGGCCGCGTTGCTGTTGGCGGAGTTCGTGGGAGACGTTCCTTGGGCGCATCTCGACATCGCCGGTCCTGCCCGCTGGACCCGCGACGAGCACTACCAGACGAAGGGGGGTTCGGGCTTCGGGGTTCGAACCCTGGTCGAGTTGGTGGCGAACCTGGCGGAGCAGGGCTTCGGCACGACGGAATGAGTCTCTGCCCGGGAGAGTCGGTGGTGGCGCTGCCCGCTCGGCGCGCAACCTGCCGGCGACCGGAGACCTTCCTAGTGGTCTGTCTGTGAAACAACCGGGTGTTCTGGCGGTCATCGGTGTCCCGTCGCTGCGTTCCGCTTCCTCTACGTACCGCTGCGGGTACGCCTTCGTCAGCGGGCCTTGCGAGGAACACCGCTGCCGACGCCGTACCACACCGCCATCCCGCAGACAGACGCGATAGTGGTCTGTCTGCGGAACAACCGGGTGTTCTGGCGGTCATCGGTGTCCC
>JAPPGV010000039.1 GCA_028821235.1 bacterium | reverse complement strand
CCACAACTGGCTCCGAACCCACGAACCAACCCCCACACCAACTTGACAAACATAGGAGCATCGCGACCACGGCCCTCCCCGGCGGGCCCATCCCCCAGCCACCACCTCCTTTGGTCCGAACGCGTTCCGCTATCCCCCGGCGGGTCCGCTCCCGAATTGATCCCGGTTCCGGTTCCCTCGACGTCGAATAGCTGGAAACCGGTGGTGTTTGTGACTGCCGGGCAGTATGCGGCGGGGCTGTGACATGTTCAACCCCCTTGTCCGGGCACAGAGCCCGCACCGCCCACGACGGCCACTGGTCACAGTCGTGGCGAACCCCGAGACACGGGACAGTGGGAGGAACGGGTAGGGCTGTTCCTCCACCCTGGTGACAGGGAGAAGACTCCGTCCCAGCGAGTGGGACCGGGCCGGTAGCCCCCGGCGGTCAGAAGATGGTCTGGCCGGCGTCCAGGTAGATGGTGGAGCCGGTGGCCATCCTGGAGTCCTCTGAGGCCAGGAAGACCGCCGCTCCCACTATGTCCTCGGGAACCCCGATGATCCCCAGCGGGATCATGGAGAGGCGGTACTCGCGGAACTCGGGAACGGCCAGGTCTGACCGGTTCAGGTCCGTCTCGATCAATCCCGGAGCGATGGCGTTGGCGCGGATCCCGTGGGGCGCGAGCTCGAAGGCCAGCTGCCTGGTGAGCATGCGCACCCCTCCCTTGGCCACGCAGTAGTGGGCGAGGTCCTTCCCGGCCAGGGTGTCGCCCGCCGAGGACATGTTGATGATCACCCCACCATCACCCTGGCGGACCATCTGGCGCGCCGCCGTCTGGGAGCACAGGAAGAACCCCTTGAGGTTTACCTCCATGATCCGGTCCCACTCCGACTCCTCGATCTCGAGGAAATGCGTCCGGATCAGGATGGCGGCGTTGTTGACCAGGATGTCGATCCGCCCGAAGCGGTCCACGGCCGCGGCCATCAGCGCCTCCACATCCGAGGACGATGACGTGTCGGCCTGCACTGCGATGGCCTCCGAGCCCATCGCCTCGATCTCGGCCACCGCCGAGTCGGCAGCTCCCTTGTCGCTGCGGTAGTTGACCACCACCTTGGCGCCTTCCCGCCCGTATCCGAGGGCGATGGCCCTCCCGATGGAACGGGAGGACCCCGTTACTACCGCTACCTTGTCGTTGAGCCGCATGGTTCGGGCGCCGGCTATTCCAGCTCGAAGCCGGGTACCACGAAGCTGCCCCGGTCGATGATCTGGGTGTCGCCGATCCAGATGGAGTGGTTGCGGGTCGGGATGTCGAAGTGGAAGTTGACACGGTTCTGGCCGCCCAGCTTGCGGAAGAAGTTGGACCCGAACGCGATCAGCATGTTGCCGTAATAGCTCTCGGTGTCCATCACGCCCCCGCCTTCCCAGAAGCGGAGGCCCAGAGCGTTCCAGTTGGCCCGGTGCTCGTACCCCCAGCCGATGTGGGACAGGCCGTAGGCCCGGTCGTCCTTGGGCAGCTCGAAGAAGTCCTTGAGAAGCCGGGCGTCGGCGCCCCCGTCGATGGAGACGATGCTCCCCTCCCGTAGCTCCATGCGGATCGGCTGCTCCACGTACTTGCCCATCGGCAGCAGCGCGTCGCCGGCATCCACCACCAGGGTGCCCTCCGCCGAGTCCTCCAGCGGCGCCACGCTGGACTGCCCCGACGGCCAGTGGTCCCAGCGTCCCGGCTCGTCGCTGTAGCCGTACTGGCACCCGAGGTTCCGGCCCGTGTAGCGGACGGTGAGGTCCGTCCCCGCCTCCGACTGGACCCGCATGATGTCCGACTGACTCATATATTCCACGCTGGCCTCGCCGCGCTCGCGGATGACCGGAATCGGGAAGAGGCGGCGCAGGTGGTCCTCGGGCTCCTCGATCATCAAGGTGCGGACGCCCGACTCCAGGGCCTCGTTGTGGGCGTCGGAGTAGATCCAGTGCGATCCCATGCTGGCCAGCAACCCCACCACCAGGTCGCACCCTTTCCAGGCCTCGACGATTGTGCGCGACTGCGTCCAGGAGTCGTCGGCCGGCACCATTATCTGGAAGAAGTCGCCGCCCAGCACCTTCACCGCTCCCATCAGGGCGGTGATGTAGGCGGGGTTGCTCTGGGTATTGGTGAAGGCCATGACGGTCTGTCCGGGGCCCACCCGGCACAGCTCCATATGGTCCTTGAACATGGGTACCAGTTCCGCGCCGGCGGCGGACGTGGTGGGGACTCTACGCAACGGCGTTCTCCTTTCGGGCTGACGAGAAGGCTCCGGTTGATCCTATCCGGTCGGACGGGCGGCCGGGCGGGCGCCGAGGTCCAGCCTTGAGCGCGACTTACGGCTCAGGAGCTCCAGTAGGTCCGGTGGATCACCGAGGCCTCGTCGATGAGGAAGGGGCCCTTCACCTCCACCTCGCGGTGGCCGCTCTGGAGCACGGCCCGGCAGCCCACCCCGGTCATGGTCGGGTTGAGCTTGTGGCCGCCCGTGTACTGCAGCAGGTCCGACTCACTCATCCCGTAGACCATCCGGTTCAGGCCCCCCCAGTACATGGAGCCGCTGCACATGGCGCATGGCTCGCAGCTGGTGTAGAGGGTGGCCGTGGCCATCTGCTCCGGGGTGAGCTTCTCGATCGCCAGCCTCATCAGGTTGGTCTCGGCGTGGTTGAGCGGGCTCTTGCCGGTGATGTCGCTGTTCTCCGCCTCCAGCAGGACGTTCCCGTCCGGATCGGCCATCAGCGCCCCGAAGGGTAGGTTCCCGTTGGCGACCGACCTGGCGGACACCTCGATGGCCCGCCGCAGCAGCTGTTTTTCCTGGGCGCTGAGCATGAACTGGTCATAGAACCCGATGTGGATCGCCGAGGCTTCCTCCACCAGGTGGGGGCCGCTCACCTCGATATCGCGCTGGCCACTCTGGAAGATGTTCCGGCAGCCCACGCCCCGCATGGTGGCGGTGCCGGGATCCTCTCCGGTGATCTTCAGGAGATCCGCCTCGCTCATCCCGTAGACCATCCGGTTGAGCCCGCCCCAGTACATGGCGCCGCTGCACATGGCACAGGGTTCGCAGCTCGTATAGAGCGTGGCGGTGGCGATCTGGTGGGGGTTGAGGGAGGTCACCGCCATGTTCATGAGGTTGGTCTCGGCGTGGTTGAGCGTGTTCCTGCCCGTGACGCCCGTGTTCTCCGCCTCCAGGAGGACCCTGCCGGCTGGGTCCGCCATGATGGCGCCGAAAGGCATGTTCCCGTTCGCCACCGACCGGGCCGATACCTCGATGGCCCGCCGGAGCAGTCGTTCGTCCTGTGCGCTGAGTTCTGCCATGGCCGGAGCGTAGCCTGATGGGTATTAAGAGGCCGGGATGAGGCCCAGCACGTAGGGCGCGGTGATCGGGGTGCGGTTGATTTCGGCCACGCCCATGCCGGACAGGGCGTCCTCCACGCCGGCGACTCGAAGTGGAGCACCCGCATGGCGGGGGTGGGCGAGCTGTTCGCCTTGATCCACGCCCACCTGGCGGTGACCCTGCGGGTGAACAAGATCGTGTCCGGCCTGGTGCTGGTGGTGACCGGCACCGGGTTCGCCAGCTTCGTCGGGAGCCTCAACGACTCGGCCCTGATCTACGCCCGTCCCGTCTCCAAGTTCGAGCCGGTCTTCGGGGAGGCGTTGCGCGACCTGCCGCTGGTGGGCCCCCTGGTCTTGGGCCACGACTGGGTGGTGTACATGTCGTGGGTGCTGGTGGCGGTGGCAGCCTTCTGGCTGTTCCGCACCCGGCGGGCCTGGCTCTGCGGGCGGTGGAAGAGGATCCCGCCACCGCGCGATAGTTCAGCGCCCCCTCGGCCCTGTCCGTTCCCTACGCACGGGAGACTCGCTGAGCCGCCGATCGTCCCGGGAGGACCCGGCGACACCTCTCTGGGGTCAGTGATCGGAGGGTCCTAAGGATGTCCACCAGAGCCACAGGCCCGTTCCTGACCGGCGGAGTAGGAAGACCGGAGCTTCACCGCTATGGGCAGGAAGGGGTAGAACGTGTCACACTGCCGCTATATGTTGCCTATTGCCAAGCACCTACACCGGCCGATGGCGTCCTGCCGATCGGTTCGGCCGGCCCGGAGGGAACATACCGAGGCTTCATGGAGCGACCGCCTACCCGGCAGCCGGCCGGGCATGGCCGACCACGCTCCGAACCAGGAAAGGTGGTGGCGGGGGAGGGCCCGGCGGCGCAGCCCCTCGTCGCGATTTTCGCGTTCCGCGGTCGCGGGGTTCGTATCGGGCCGCCGGGAGCGCCTGACCGCACAGCACACCGATGGGTTCAGTCGAACTGCTTCGATTCGGTGGACCCGACCATCGCCAGGGTGGAGGCTCGGCCTCCGGTCGTGACCTGCATCACCTCGTCGAAGTAACCGGCGCCCACCTCCGCCTGATGTTTGGTCGCGGTGTACCCGAACGGCTCCGAGGCGATCTCGGTCTGCTGCAGCCGGCTGTAGGCCGCCATACCCGAGCGGTCGTACGACCTGGCCAGGTCGAATGTGTGGAAGTTGAGCAGATGCCATCCCGCCAGGGTGATGAACTGGAACTTGTAGCCCAGCGCAGCGATCCGATCCTGGAACGTCGCGATCTGGCGGTCACTCAGGTGGTGTCTCCAGTTGAAGGAGGGGGAGCAGTTGTAGGCCAGCAGC
>JAPPGV010000038.1 GCA_028821235.1 bacterium | reverse complement strand
TGGAACTCGGACCCACAACCCCCATCGACCTAGCACCCGGAGAGATCGTGGACGTGCGCTTGGACGCCACCACCCAACCCTTCGACACCTGGGTCGCCCACGCCGAAGTGGGCAACCAAGGCACCGACCAGGGCACCGGAGGCGAAGGGGCCAGTGAGTGTCCTGAAGGAACCGAAGGGGCCGGCGAGGGTACGGAGACCGGTGCCGGAGGCGGTGAGGAAAACACCACCCAGTACGGACTCAACGACACCTTCGACCAGGTCCGGGCCGGGTCACGGCTCATCATGAACTACGACCCGGCAGCCAACGCCTTCATCGGGACGGTGGAGAACACCACCAACACCACCCTGACCAACGTCCGGATCGAGATCCACCTCTCCAACGGAGTGGAACTCGGACCCACAACCCCCATCGACCTAGCACCCGGAGAGATCGTGGACGTGCGCTTGGACGCCACCACCCAACCCTTCGACACCTGGGTCGCCCACGCCGAAGTGGGCAACCAAGGCACCGACCAGGGCACCGGAGGCGAAGGGGCCGGCGAGGGCTCCGAAGGATCAGGCGAGGGAAGAGGAGAGGGTCACGGCTCCGAGGGCGGCGGTTCGTAGAACCTCAACCCCAAGCTCCTCCCTACTCGACCCCGGCCCAGCCGGGGTCGAGCCCTTGCAGCGCCTATCGCGCGCTCGTCCCGCGCCAGGCGGGACCCGTGGGATAGCGGAACTCGTCGCGTGACGCGCTCCGGATCTCGGAACTGAACCCCGGCCGGGTCGGCGCGACGTAGCACCCGTCGATGACCACCACCGGATCCACGAAGTGTTCATGCAGGTGATCTACGAACTCGATGGATCGTCCTTCCATCTCGGCACCGATCGCTACGAAGTCGAGCATCGCCATGTGCTGGACCAGCTCGCACAGCCCCACCCCTCCCGCGTGCGGGACCACCGGAACCCCGAACTTGGCGGCCAGCAGGAGGTTGGCGATGTTCTCGTTCACCCCGGCCACCCTCGTGGCGTCGATCTGCATGATGTCGATCGCTCCGGCTTGGAGTAGCTGCTTGAACACGACCCGGTTCTGAACCGCCTCGCCCGTGGCGACCTTTATCGGAGCGACCGCCCGCCGGATGGCGGCGTGGCCGAGGATGTCGTCCGGGCTGGTGGGCTCCTCGATCCAGTAGGGGGAGTGCGACGCCAGCTCGCCCATCCACTCGATGGCCTCCCCCACGTCCCACTTCTGGTTCGCGTCCACGGCGATCAGCACGTCGGGCCCCACCGCCTCGCGGGCCAGCCGCAGGCGCCGCTGGTCGTCCTCGATGGAACCGCCCACCTTGAGCTTGATGAGCGTGAAGCCGTCATCGACCGCCTCACGGCACAGCCGCACCAGCTTGGAGTCGGAGTAGCCCAGCCACCCCGGGCTCGTTGCGTACGCCGGATACCCTCGCTCCAGCAACAGGCGCTCTCTGGCCGCCTTACCGCCTTCGGCACGACGAAACATCTCGACCGCCTCGTCCTCGGTGAGCACGTCCGACAGGTACTGGTAGTCCACCATCGCCGCTAGTTCCTCCGGCGAGAGATCGGCCAGGTACTTCCATAAGGGCTTGCCCGCCACCTTGGCGGCGAGGTCCCAGACGGCCGTGGTGATGGCCGCCGCGGCCATGTGGACGACGCCCTTCTCGGGACCGAGCCAGCGCATCTGGGAATCCTGGGTGAGGAGGCGGGAGAAGGACCGCGAGTCGGCCACGATCTCGTCCAGGTCGAGCCCGACGACCAGCGGGCCTAGCGCCTCGAGCGCAGCCACCTCGATCTCGTTCCCCCTACCCAGGGTGAAGCAGAACCCGTGGCCCTCGACGCCATCGCCGGCATCGGTCCGGAGGATCACGTACGCGGCCGAATAGTCGGGATCGGTATGGACCGCATCCGACCCGTCAAGGTGCTCGGACGTCGGGAACCTGACGTCGAACGCCTCTGCGGCGATGATCCTTCTACCCATTCAGAGCCTCTCCAAGGCCGGCGCGGATGAGCCATCGGAGGGTAGCGAGTGGGATGGAGCCGCTGCCGAGTACGGTCCTGTGGAAGCTCTTGATGTCGAATGCGGCTCCCAGCTGTGCCTCGGACTCGGCGCGCAGGGACTCGATCTCGAGGCGCCCGAGCATGTAGGAGAGAGCTTGGCCAGGGGTTGCGATATACCGGTCGACCTCCTCGGTGATCTCATGGAGGGACATGGGCGAGTGGGCGGCAAGAAACCCGATGGCCCTGCGGCGAGACCAGCCGAGCGCATGGATCCCGGTGTCCACCACCAGTCGGCCGGCCCGCAAGGAGTCGGCGGTCAGCATGCCGATCCGCTCCCAGTCGTCCTCGTACAAGCCCATCTCGTCGGAGAGGCGCTCGGTGTACAGGCCCCACCCCTCGCCGAAAGCCGGCAGGTAGTCGCGGTGGATGTCGTGGATGTCGGGGTTCTCGATGGCCAGAGCCATCTGGAGGTGATGGCCCGGTATGCCCTCGTGATAGGCGACGGCGGGAATCTGGAACCTCGCCCAGGCGGTGGGGTCCGCCACGTTGAAGAAGAAGGTGCCCGGTCGGACGCCGTCCGTCGACGGCGGGTAGTAGTAGGCCATGGCCCCCACGTCGATGGGATGGGCCACACACGGCGCCTCGGGGACGGGATCGAACCACCCGCCCATCACCGCGGCGGCCTTGCCGAGACATCGGAGAGAGTCTGACACCAGTTCTTCAGGGCTTGCATACCGGAGTTGGGGATCATCGCGCAGCCGGGTGTAGATCTCGTCGACTTCACCGGTGCCTAGCAGGGGTCCGGCGATGCGCCTGTACTCGTCCTCCAGCAAACTGACTCGCTCCAGGCCCAGACGGTGGATGGCCTCGGGCTCCATGTCCAGCGTGGTGTGTCCTCTCACCATGTCCCGGTACACCTCGTCGCCGCCGGCCAGGTGGCAGAGACCGGGCTGCTCATCGGGACGTCCGGAGGGAAGGGTGACCTCACCCAGTGCTTCCGCGAAGCCGGCCAGGCCGGGACGCAGGCCCGTCTCGATGGCCTTCACCACGTCGGACCGCCACCGGGCGGCCTCATACGGACCGAATTCGGTGGGAGGGGGCTGGTCTGCGATCGGGTCTTCGGCCGGTGGCCGGGCGAGGACCTGTTCGAGCTTCCCCATGGTCTGGCGGACATGGCGGGCGAGGGGAACCAACCCGGCGGCCCGGCCCTCCCGAAGGCGTTCCACCAGTTGGTCGACCATCGCCGGGAAGCCACGCAGCTTCTCCAGATACCGGGTTCCATGCTCAGCGGTCACCAGAGGTTGAAGGTAGAGCGCCGGAATCAGTGCTCCCAGCAGCCCGCTCTGAGTGCTGGTCGCCTGTAGCTGCGGCCACCAGACCCTCACGCTGGCATCCATGAAGGCGGCCGCGGCGACGGTCTCCGCGAGGATCCGATCGGAGTCCTCCTCGACGGTCACGTGGGCCGCCCTGGAGGCGAACCCGAGGAATGTCTCCCTGGAGCCCGCCAGTCCGTCGGCGGAGAGGTCGTCCCACCGCTCAAGACGACTCAGCTCGCCGCGGGCGAGGTTGGCGAAGTGGCAGTGCTCGAGCCGGAACTCCCAGTACTCGTCGGCTAACTCCTGAGCGGTGACGTTCATCGGACCAGAGCGTACCGGTTGGCGAGGCTGACCGTCGGTGGCGCTGACGCTGGGTTGATGGTGAGCGTTCACTACCCCGTCGGCCTTGGGAGTAACGTGGGACCTACCATGCGTTTGTCCGAAAGGCAGCTCGGCGGCTGGTCACTCCTGCTAGGGACCGCGGCGGTGGCGTTGGGTTATGCCCTCTCGCCGGGCCGCGGCGCTGTGGACACCGTGCCGAGCACCAGCCTCACCGACCTCACGCTGGCGATGGCGCGCAACCAGGAGCTCTCCTACACCGTCCCTCTCTTGATCCTCTTGGGCGGCCTGCTCATGTTTCATGGCCTCCTGACCCTTCGAGGGCATGTCGACCCTCTGGCACAACTCGGCCTTCTGGGGATGGTCTTCGGCCTGGTGTTGCAGATGGTGATGCGAGGCCTCGACTACATGATCACCGGCTTGGGAGTGGCGGCGCTGGAGACCAGTGGGGAGCGAGAACAGGAGTGGCTCCAATCGGCCCACGAGATGCAGCGCCTGGTGTTCGGGCTGCAATTCACCTCGATAGTCGTGGGCTTTACCGGAGCGGCGATCTTGGCACTGGGACTGGCCTTGCGGCCTGAGCCCTTGCGCATTCCCCCGGTGCTGAACTTGGTCGTTGCGGTGCTGTCCGTGGCGGCGCTGGGGCTGTTCATCGCCGCGTGGCATTCGAACACGTTGGAACTGGCGCTGGCGCCCGCTTTCGCAGGGATGTCGCTGGGCGGGATCGTCTACATGGGTCTGTTGGGTTGGAAGTTGATCAAGACAGGCCGAACAGGGAGCCATAGATCAACTTGATCGATCGAGCTACCCGTGGTGGGCTTGCCAAGGCGGGGACGCGAACGGGTCCGGATCGGTTTGAAGACACCTCTCCGCGTGACACCTTTGACCCGAACCGGATAGGGGTCAGGGTAAGCGGATCTCGGCTATCCCGCCCTCCGGCGTCCACGTAGTCACAGCCAAGGACCGATCCACCACGCGAGCGAGGACCACCCGGCTGACGTCGGCCGTGAACAGCGCCATGGTCGAGGGATCGTCGATCGGGAATCGATGGCCTCCTACGAAGAGGGCCACGTCTGTTTCCAGCGCCGGCACGACCCGCCCCTCGATCCGGGCGTCACCCGAAGCCAGGTCCTCCCCGTCGGGGGCACTGTGCACCGAGAAACGCGGATCTCGCCGGAGATCGTCTGCCTTGCGCGAACCGGTGTCCATCGCCAGCCACAGGTGGCCATCCCGGATAGGAGCCTCCATACCCGAGAGACGTGGTGCCCCGTCACGCCGCAGGGTCGCCATCACCGCGTGGCGGTGGCTCTCGAATCTTTCCTGGACGGCGGCAGCCAGACCGGGCGCGGCCTCTCGGAAAGCCGACCACGTCACCGGCACTTCGACCTCACCCCTATACGGGACTCCCGGCACCGGCTCATGTCACCGGACTCGCTGACACCCCCGGGACCGATGGCGCTGAAGCGGTCAGAACAGCGTGAGGTATTGGTCCACCTCGGATCGGGTTACCTGATGGTGGTGGTCGAGGAACTCCTGCCGCTTGACCACCGCGAAGTAGTCGCTGTAGGGCCCGTCGGCCGTCATGCCCAGGCCGGCGCGCAGCACGTCGTTGCCGGCCAGGTTGTCCGCCGCGTGCAGCAACGTCGGCGGCAGGGTCCTGATGCCCCGGGCGGCCACCTCCTCGCTCGAGAGGGTGAAGAGGTTGTCGGTGTTGGGCGCGCCGGGATCCAGCTGGTTGTCGACACCGTCGAGACCGCAGGCCAGGATGGCGGCGAACAGCAGGTAGGGGTTGGCGGCGCCGTCGGGAAGCCGGATCTCGATCCGGTCCGGCTCGGGTACCCGGATCATGTGAGTGCGGTTGTTGCCGCCGTAGGCCGCATAGGCCGGCGCCCAGGTCGCTCCGGAGGTGGGCGCGCCCACACCCATCCGCTTGTACGAGTTGACGATCGGGCACGCCACCGCCACCAGCGACTCGGCATTGGCCAGCAGGCCGGCAGTGAACTGGTAGGCCAGCTCGCTGAGACCCAGACCCTTGCTATCCGTATCACCGGCGGGAAAGAGCGGCTCGTCCGTGTCCCCGGTCCACAGGCTCATGTGGGCATGGAGCCCGTTCCCGGTCCGGTCGGCGAACGGCTTGGGCATGAAGGTCGCAAAGCGCCCGTCCCGCTGGGCCAGCGTATGGACCATGAAGCGGAACAGGATGAGCCGGTCGGCTGTGGTCAGGGCATCCGAGTACTTCCAGTTCTGCTCGAACTGGCCGTTGGCGTCCTCGTGGTCGTTGGCGTAGTTCTCCCAACCCATGGCGTTCATGTGCTTCGACACCTCGGTCAGATGGGGCAGCATGCGGGTGAGCAGGCGGGCGTCGTAACAGGGTCGCGGATCGGTGTCGAGCGGGTCGGCAACCCGGATCGTGCCGTCATCGCCACGAGCCACCATGGAGTACTCGGCTTCGAAACCGGCTTTGAGGACCAGGTTGCGCTCCGCCAGCGAGTCCAGGGCATTGCGCAGGATGACCCGGGGGGCGTAGGGCCACAGCTCGCCCTCCACGGTGGGATCACACTGCATGACGGCGACGTTCGGTTGCCAAGGGAGTTGGGTGTAGGAGGCGGGGTCCGGTATCGCCAGGATGTCGGGCGCGGAAGGGTCCTGGCCCATGGGACCGGCCGCGAAACCTGCGAACCCGGCGCCGTCGGCCATCAGGCCGTCGAGCGCCTCGACGGGCACCAGCTTCGCGCACGGCTTGCCGTGCATCTCCACGAACATGGCGTAGATGAACTCCACGCCATCCGCTTCGATTCGGGACCGGATGTCCTCCACTGAGCCCACGTCAACCTCCTCAGACAGCTTCCCGGCAGGCAGCTTCCCGGCAATCGAGACAGCTACGGAACCCCGGCGAGGGCTGCTGGGAAACGGGACCTCGCTAGTAGTGTGCGAGGCTACATTAGCCCCGCGGTGCTGGGGCGATCCGATCGGGAGGGCACCATGTGCGGCATCGTCGGCCTCTTCTTGAAGACCGAACGGTTCCAGCCGAGGCTGGGAGAACTCACTGCCAGCATGCTGCACGAGATGCGTGACCGCGGCCCCGACAGCGCCGGCTTCGCCGTCTACGACCAGGGTCGAGCCGGGACGACCCGCATAACCGTGCTGGCGGAAGGACAGAGGCCCGACTGGAGCCGGACCGGGGCCGACCTCGAGAACGTTCTGGAGGCCGAAGTGTCGGTCCGGCCGATCCGGGATCACGCCGTTCTCGAGACCGCGGGCGACGGCAGCCGGGCCCGCCAGTGGTTGATCGACAACTCCCCCGAACTCGATGTCCTCAGCTATGGAACCCAGATCGAGATATACAAGGCGGTCGGCGATCCCGATCTGGTAGCCATCAACTACGACCTCCGCTCCCGCTCCGGAACCCACGCCCTCGCCCACACGCGGATGGCGACCGAGTCGGCGGTCACCACCAACGGCTCCCACCCCTTCGCCACCGGAGCCGACACCTGCCTCGTCCACAACGGATCCCTGTCGAACTACAACTGGCTCCGGACCCGGCTCGAGCGGCAGGGCGAGATGTTCCAGACCGAGAACGACTCCGAAGTCGCCGCCGGTTACCTGGCGTGGCGGCTCCGGGAAGGCGACAGCCTGAAGCAGGCCCTCGAGCGCGCCCTGCTGGCCCTGGACGGGTTCTTCACGTTCGCGATCGGCATCGAGGACGGCTTCGCCATCCTGAGGGACCCCATCGCCTGCAAGCCGGCGATCGTCGCCGAGACCGACGACTGGGTGGCCATGTCCTCGGAGTACCGGGCCATCACCCACCTTCCCGACTCCGGCCACGCCACCGTGTGGGAGCCGGCGCCGGGCGTCATCTACACGTGGACCAGGGCTGCGTGAGCACACCGCACCCGGTCACCACGGTCGACCTAGCGGAGACACCGCTGCGCGACCTCAACCGGACGCTCCACCAGGCCCGGCAAGGCTCGTTCCGGGTGCTGAACCCGCGCGGGGCCCATGCGGTCGCGTGCGGCATCGACGCCGACATCGCCGTAGAGGTACACGGTTCGGTCGGCTACTACTGCGCCGGCATGCACCAGAAGGGATCGGTGTACGTGGACGGCAACGCCAGCACCGGGCTGGCCGAGAACATCATGTCGGGAACCGTGCGCATCACCGGCAGCGCCACCATGTCGGCCGGCGCCACCGGCCACGGCGGGCTGGTGGTGATCGAGGGCAACGCCGGGGCCCGGTGCGGTATCTCGCTGAAGGGCGCCGACATCGTGGTGGGCGGCAACGTGGGCCACATGAGCGCGTTCATGGCCCAGGCCGGGAACCTGGCAGTGCTCGGTGACGCGGGCGCCGATCTCGGGGACTCCGTATACGAGGCCAACATGTACGTGCGGGGCGAGGTGGAGAGCCTTGGCGCGGACGCCATCGCGAAGGACATGCGGCCCGAACACGCCCGGACCCTTGCCGGGCTGCTCGCCGCCGCCGGCATGGAGGCCGACCCGTGGGACTTCAAGCGGTACGGATCGGCCCGCAACCTCTACAACTTCCACATCGACGACATCAACGCCGAAGTAGCGAGGAGAGCCGGATGAACGGCCCAGGAGACAGCTGGCGCCTGCGTGAGTCGTACACGTTCGACCGCCATGTGATCGCCGAGATCCACCGGGCGGCCAACACCGGCGTCTACCGGATCCGGGGCTGGGGCGCCAAGCGGAAGATGCCGATCCTCGACGACCTGGTGTTTCTCGGGGCGTCCATGTCGCGCTACCCCCTTGAGGGCTACCGGGAGTCGTGCGGGACCGATCTCGTCATCGGCGAGGAGCGGGCGGCCCGGCCCCTCCGGATCGACATCCCCATCACCATCGCCGGCATGAGCTTCGGCTCGCTATCCGCCCGGGCCAAGGAGGCACTGGGCCGGGGCGCCAGCGCGATGGGCACCTCGACCACGAGCGGGGACGGTGGGATGCTGCCGGAGGAGCGGGAGCACTCATCGAAGCTCGTGTACCAGTACCTCCCTTCACGATACGGGCAGAATCCCGACGACCTGCGCCGAGGCGACGCCATCGAGGTGGTGGTGGGCCAGGGCGCCAAGCCGGGCGGGGGCGGCATCCTCCTCGGCCAGAAGGTGAGCGAGCGGGTGGCGGGGATGCGCACGCTGCCCTCCGGGATCGACCAGCGGTCGGCCTGCCGCCATCCCGACTGGACAGGACCCGACGACCTGCAGATCAAGATCCACGAGCTTCGCGAGATCGTCGACTGGCAGGTCCCGATCTTCGTCAAGATCGGTGCGGCCCGACCCTTCTACGACACGGCCCTGGCCGTCAAGGCCGGCGCCGACGCGGTGGTGGTCGACGGCCTGCAAGGGGGCACGGCCGCCACCCAGGACGTGTTCATCGAGCACGTGGGCATACCCACCATCGCCGCCATCCCCGAAGCCACCCGAGCCCTCCAGGACCTCGACGTGCACCGCGGCTCGGTGAAGCTGATCGCGTCGGGAGGTATCCGATCGGGCGCCGACGTGGCCAAGGCCCTGGCGCTCGGGGCGGATGCGGTCTCGATCGGCACCGCGGCGCTGATCGCCCTCGGCGACAACGATCCCGCTTATGACGACGAGTACCGCAAGCTGGGCTCGGCAGCGGGTTTCTGGGACGACCTCCAGGACGGGACCGACCCGGCCGGCATCGCCACCCAGGATCCTCGGCTGACCGCCCGCCTCGATCCCGTGATCGCGGGACGCCGCCTGGCCAACTACCTACAGGTGCTGACCATGGAGACCCAGACCATCGCCCGGGCCTGCGGCAAGTCGCACGTCTCCAACCTCGAACCGGAGGACCTCGCCGCCCTCACCGTGGAAGCAGCCGCCATGGCCCAGGTACCGGTAGCCGGCACCAACTGGATCCCCGGCGCCAGACGGAAGCGTTAATGCCCACCTTCCATTGGCCTTCACTGTTCCGAGGCACCACCTAACCGCGGCAGTTTGATTCGATAACCCAGTCCCCCTTGGCCTCAACCTGGACTGTTACCCACCCGCTGCCGACTTCGTAACGGACAGCTTTCTCCCATGTTCCGCTCCGGGCAATCTCGTTCACCCACAGAGCATCAAAGCCGCCGGGAGGATCAACCTGAATAACGGCGAAGTTGCTCTCAATATCGCTACCAAAGGACGAGTCAACATTATCATTGACGGTTACGGTAATCGTGCACAACCCACCGCCGATGATCTCCAGATCCGCAACACGAGTCCCGCGACCAGCCACCCTGGAGCTAGTGGCCACCCGTGTGCTGCAGTCGGACTCGATAACCCAGTCCCCCTCGGCCTCAACCTGGACTGTTACCCACCCGCTGCCGACTTCGTAACGGACAGCTTTCTCCCATGTTCCGCTCCGGGCAATCTCGTTCACCCACAGAGCATCAAAGCCGCCGGGAGGATCAACCTGAATAACGGCGAAGTTGCTCTCAATATCGCTACCAAAGGACGAGTCAACATTATCATTGACGGTTACGGTAATCGTGCACAACCCACCGCCGATGATCTCCAGATCCGCAACACGAGTCCCGCGACCAGCCACCCTGGTTGCTGGATAGTCCAGGATCAGCGGCTCGGTCGTGGTTGTCGTGGCCTGAGTGGTTGTCGTGGCCTGAGTGGTTGTCGTGGCCTGAGTGGCTGTCGTAACCGAAACGGCGTCACCACCGGTCACTTCCTCCTGTGGCGTTGTCAACTCATCGTCCCCACCGACCAAGGAGAGAACCACGCCGAGCACCAAGACACCACCAACGACCATGGCCGCCCACATTGCGATCCGACGACACCCTCCGCCTTTGCGTCCGGGTCCGTCGGATGTGGGGGCTGGGACTGGTGTATGGGGTTCCATTGGCAGTCATTCACTCGTTAGAAGTTCTCGGTCTCCGACAGTAACAGAACGTGCGGAAATGGTGTAGGGAAGGAACCAGTTGACCCGCGGATATGCACAAAACACTGATCAGATCATGGGGGACCTGAAGTGGCCCACCTTGGTCGATTCTCCCGCCTGTCCGCCCCGGTCCGTAGCGGATCAACTGCCCATTACTTCCTTGGGATTGATACCGAACTCGTGGCGGGCGTCGAGTATGGCGTCGAACAGGTACTGGCCGTAGGACCGGTCGCAGGAGATCAGGTAGGAGAGGGTGCCGTCGACATCGTTGCGGACGATGTCGCAGGTCACCTTCGCCACCGGGGCCGAGACGGCGGCGCCGTCGGGCGTCATGTGGTCGTTGCAGTCGAGGCTGCACAGCTTCTCCAGCACCGAAGCCGCCTCTGCTCCGGTCAGCCGGAACAGGGCCCGGCTGTGGGTGTGATCGATCACGCTGACATGGCCGGAGCGGTCCAACCTGTCGACCAGGGCCCGGCTCGCAGCGGCCGGACCCAGGATGATCCACTCGTCCGGGCGCTGGCCTACAACGAGCACACCCTCCTCGGTCCGGCTGGTGCCGAAGGAGGCGTCCATCTGGTCGTGGGCGGCCGTCTCAGGTCCGGCCCTCACGATGATCTTGGTGGTAGCGGAGACATCATGGAGGGTTAGCGCCTCGCCGGGCTGGCCGGGCTCCATCGATGCCCCCTCTTGGGACACGAAGCTCCTGCTGACAGGACTCTCGAAGGCGGGGAGATCAGCCACGGACCCGCATTCCATCCGGGTCGAAGTGGGCGTGGTGTTCCATCACCCGAGCGGTGATGCGGCGGCCGTCGAGCAGGACCACAGTGAGCTCCGTACCGGGGTCCGAGACCTCCGGCAGCACCTGGCCGAGGCAGACCGCGCGGTGCAGGGACGGGGACATGCGAGAGGAGGTGATCCGGCCGATGATCTCGTCGGTGCCGGGCCGCACGATTTGCGAAGCCTCGTCCGGCACGACCCGGCCTTCGGGGGGCTGGATGGCTACCAGCACGGGCGCCGATGTGTCTTCCAGGGCCCAGGCCAACTCGGGCTTGCCGGCGAAGTCGTGCTTGTCGAGCTTGATGAGGTGCCGAAGTCCTACGGCTGGGGCCTTGGTAAGCCCGTCCGTGTCCTGGCCCACGATGAAGTGGCCCTTCTCCAGCCGCATGATGCGCTGGGCCTCCACGCCGAACGGCCTGATACCGAGATCCTCGCCGGCTTCCAGCAGAGCCTCCCACACCGCCAGGCCATGGCCGGCGGGAACGTGGAGTTCGAAGGAGAGCTCCCCGGTGAAGCCGATGCGCCACATGAAGCAGTCCGGGATGCCGGCCACCGTCGCGGTGCGCACCTGCATGTACCTGAAGGCATCAGGATCGAGGTCGACATCCCCCGCCAGGCGCCGCATGAGCGTCCGTGACTTCGGCCCCGCCACGTTGATGCTGGTGTACCCGGACGTGACCGGGGTGACGTGAACCTGCCATTCGGGATGCTCGGTCTGGAGCCAGTTCTCGGTCCACTCCCACACCGTCGCGGCGCCGGAACTGGTGGTGGTCATCATGTAGTGCTGATCGCCGAGCCGACCCGTCACGCCGTCGTCGAGGATCACGCCGTCCTCGGCGCACATGATCCCGTAACGCACCGAACCCACCGCCAGCTTCATCCACTTGTTGGTGTAGAGGTGGCTCAGCAGCTTCGGAACGTCGGGGCCGCGGAGATCGAGCTTGCCGAGCGGGGTGACGTCCATGATGCCGACGTTCTGCCGCGTGTTGCGCACCTCGCCGGCCGGGTCTCCGTAGTGATCGGGGCGGATCCACTGGCCGGCCAGCATGAATGTCGCGCCGTTGGTCTCGTGCCAGGGATGGACCGACGACACCCGCACCGGCTCGAACAAGCGCCCGCCCAGGGCGCCCATGGTGATCGGCGCGTACGGCGGCCGCCACACGGTGGTCCCGACCTCGGCGATCGTCTGTCCCCTGGCCTCAGCCAGCACCGCCACCGTGTTGACGGTCTCCAGCTTGCCCTGGCTCGGGCCCATCGTGGCGGTCGTGTAGCGCTTGAGCAGTTCGACGGAGTCGTATCCCTCGGCCGCCGCTCCCACCATGTCCTTCGAACTCACATCCTCGGAGAAGTCGACCACCCCGTGCGTGGTCGACCGGAAGAGGGCCGGATGAGAATCCCGGGGCAGGGCCGGGCGAATATCCGGCGGCCACTCGGGTTCTTCACCGCTTACCGGCCGGGCACGGGCTGTGGCGGCCTGCAGTCGATGGCTCACCGCCCGCGCCCTGGCCGCGGCCAGCCGACCGGTAGCCCTGGCGTGCTCGATGAGTTCATCCGGGCTGCCGTCGCCCACCAGACCTCCGGTTGCCAGGACGTTGCCGATCTGGACCGACGGGAAGAAGCGGGCCGTTGCCTCGTCGTAGACAGGTCGGTCCCCGGACATGTTCAGCAGGGACGTGGGAGCGGTCCAGCCGGCAGCCGTGACCAGCAGATCGCAGTCCAGGGTCCTGCCGTCGGCCAGTTCCACACCCTTGACGCTCTTCGATCCCCCTCGGGCTCGCACGATATCTCCGCCCCGGCGTGCGTCGACCACCGCCACCTCCGCGCCCGTCCGCTCCAGGTCGACGGCGGCGGCGTCCCCGTCGGAGTTGGCCGTGAACACCACCGCGGTGCTGCCCGGTCTCACCGCGCGCATGTTCACGAACCGGCGGACCGCGCCCGACAACATCACACCGGGCTTGTCGTTGCCGTCGAAAACGTAGGGCCGCTCGATCAGACCCGGCGCGGCGATCAGCACCTTGGCGCGGGCCTTTACCAGGCGCTCCACCGCGACAGGGTGGTTGCGCTGGACGATGGCCGTCCAGTTGTCCTCATATCGGCCGGTGACGGTCGAATCGACCAGGACTTCCACTCCGGCGGCTTCGACCGCAGCCGCGAGTTCGGCGGCCAGCGCCCGATCGTGTTCGTCTCCCCAGAGGAGGTGGCCCCCCAGCCGGTGGCCATGCTCCACCAGAAGCACCCTCGCTCCGGCCTCGGCCGCCGCGAGCGCAGCGGCCATCCCGGCCGGGCCTCCCCCGGCCACGACCACGTCGGGGTGGGTGTAGCGCTTGTCGTGGTAACGGTGCGGGGTGTCGAGGTCGATCCTCCCTCCGGGCGAGAAGGTGGCCAGCACCTTCTCGTAGGTCGGCCAGAGCCACATGGGACGCATGAAGGTCTTGTAGTAGAAGCCGGCGGTCAGGAACCGAGAGGCCAGCCCGGTGACCGCTCTCAGGTCGCGTTCGAGCGACGGCCACACGTTCTGGGCCTCCACCGCCATGCCCGGCGCGATCAACCGGTGCGCCGAACGGACGTTGGGATCGTCTCCCACCTGCACCAGCCCGTTGGGATCCCAGTAGTCGTTGCTCATGTAGCCCCGCGGTCGCCGGTACTTCATCGACCGTGAGACGACCCGCACCCCTCCCGCCGTGAGCGCCGAGGCGATGGTGTCGCCCGCGAAACCCGACATCGCCCGCCCATTCCAGGTGAAGCCGACGGGACGGGACCGGTCGATCACCTCGCCGGGCTGGGGTGGGAGGCGCGTCATGGCCTCTTCCCGAGCTTGGCTACGGGTGTCGGCGGGTTGGTGAACTCGTTGCTGACGGTGTCCCGTTCGAGTGTGAAGTACCGGCGGCATCCGGAGCGGCAGTACCAGGTCTCGCGCAACATCCCGGCCGGGTTCGCCCTCTCGTACAGGTAGGAGCGCCACTCCTTGGGCGAGGCCGAGTTGGGATCGGGCCTGGGCCGCGACTCGCCCACGTATCTCAGGTCGGCGGCGTTCCGCGGACCGCAGTTCGGGCAGGGGACGATCAGCATTGGCCGGCTACCACGACTAGTGGCCGACCGCCGCGGCGCCCTTTTCGCCGACGAGGGCATCGCCCTCGAAGCGGGACAGGGAGAAGGGTGCGATCAGTTCGGGGGTCTTGTGCGTGGCAATCGCCTCGGCCATCTGCTCGCCCGACACGGGTCCGGCCTTGAAACCGTAGGTGCCCCACCCGACATCGCAGAGGAAGCCCTCCACCGGGGTGAAGCCCATCACCGGGGAGTAGTCGGGGGTCATGTCGCACAGGCCGGCCCACTGCCGCAGCAGGCGCATGCGGGAGATACCCGGCATGAGCTCGAGCAGGTGACCCGCCGTCCCCTCGGCGAAGTCGAGGGAACCCCGGATGTCGTAGGTGTTGTAGGGGTCTACCGAGGCACCGAACACCAGCTCGCCCCGGGCGGTCTGGCTGACGTAGACATGCAGGGTCCCGGATACCACCACCACGGGCAGGAACACCTTCACCGGCTCGGTGACCGCGGCCTGCAGGGGGCGCGTGCTGATGGGAAGCCCGACGCCGGCCATGTCCGAGGTCAGGGTGGCCCATCCCGCCGTACAGTTCACGACCACCGGGGCGGAGATGTCGCCGCGGTTGGTGCGGACGCCGGTGACCCGACCGCCGGGACCCTTGCCGCCGGGGCCGTCGCCACCGGTGACCATGATGTCCAAGACCTCCGTCTTCTGGTGCATCTCCACGCCCAGGGCGTCGGCCCCGCGCGCATAGCCCCACACCACGGCGTCATGGCGGATGATGCCGCCTGGCGGGTGGTAGAGAGCGCCCAGGATCGGGTAGCGGGGATGGCTCGACGTGTCGAGCGCCGGCGCCAGCTTCTTGATCTCGGCAGGCCCGATGACGCTCGAGTCGACCCCCTGGAGCTTGTTGACCTCCGCCCTCCAGTGCATGGTCCGGAGCGAGGCGTCGCTGTGCGCCAGCGTTATGTGACCGCGCCTCGAGAACATCACGTTCATGTTCAGGTCGATGGCCATAGTCCTGTACAGCTCCAGCGAGCGGTCGTAGAAGACGACTCCCTCGGGCGTGAGGTAGTTGGACCGCAGGATGGCCGTGTTGCGACCGGAGCCCCCGCTTCCCAGATACGACTTCTCGAGCACGGCCACATTGGTAATGCCGTGGTTAGCGGCCAGGTAGTAGGCCGTGGCCAATCCGTGGACGCCGCCGCCGATGACGACCACGTCGTAGCTGTCCCGCAGCGGTACCTCCCGCCACGCCCGCGGCCATGCCCTCTTGCGGGCGCCCCGGCTGACGAGCCGGGCCGCGGAGTATCGAGGGGGGCGTCGCTTCATCGGTCGCGCATGGTAACGGTGCTCCCGCACCATCTGGGGTAGTTGCCACGGCGTGAAACAGCCGACCGGCAGGGCCTCGAGTCAGGATTGCAGGATCCGGCTGAGGTGACGAGCCGCCGGGCCACGTCCGGTGATAGACCCGGCGACCGCGCCTCTCGGACACCACCACGCCAGTTGTTCGGCCCTCTCCACCGTCAGCGGTTCGTCCCACTCGGGTCAGCACAGCAGCCCCTGGAGTTAGAGTCGGTCGCCGGAGGCGAGCCGGTGGCACGATCGTCCCGAATACGGGGCACCGGTCGTCGAGCACCTATCGAGTACGACATAGAGAGGTTGTCATGCCCACCGCCCGCGGACCCATGGACGTGAACATCGAGGGCGAGCCCCCGTACCTGGATCAGGACGGGCTGAAGCTCAACCGTAACGTGGTACGCAAGGTGTTCTCGGGCGACATGGTCGGCGCCTCGGAGGCGCAGATGATCGCGGCCTTTACCGCTACTCCCGGTTCGGCGGGCTACGTGGCCATCGAGCACTTCACCGGCTCGGTGGGCGGGAGGTCGGGTTCGTTCGTGCTCCAGCACAGCGGGGTGATGACCAGGGGCGACGGCCGACTCAAGGTGACGATCGTGCCCGACTCGGGTACTGGCGACCTGGCCGGAATCTCCGGGACGCTCGAGATCCACAACGAGGGACAGCACTCCTACGTCCTCGACTACGAGTTGGCATAGGCGCGCGGGGCGGTCACCCGCCTATCCGGATCTGCCGCGCCTGGTGTCCCCTGTCCGCGCTCCCCTAATGGTCTTCCGCGTAAGTGAGCAGCCACTCCCCGTCGAATTGTTCGTAGATGAACACCATGTGCACTGAACCTCCGGAGAAGCGCCCGGAGTGTTCGGTCTCCCACTTGCCTGGGGCGATTTCGGTGGGCGGAGTCATCTCCTGGGCATTGATGGCCATGCCGAAGTTCCTGAAGGACTCCATGTTGGACCGGATTTCCTCCTCCTGCTCCTTCCAGTAGTTCTCCTCGTAGAAGACCTCCAGAGCGTCCGCGTCGTGCGTGTTGTAGACCTCCCACAGCCGCATGGTCTTTTCGCGAAGGTGTTCCACAATGTCCAAGTCGCCCGAGACGGTTTCCCCCGATGCGGGATCGGTGGTGTCGCCGGTCTCGGTCGTCTCGGCAGTCTCGGCAGTCCCGGTGGTCTCGGGCTCCGCTTGAGTTGTGTCAGGAACCGTCTGCACGGATACGGGCGTTTCGGAAACCTCGTCATCAGACGCTTCCTCGGCGCCGCCACCGCACGCAGCCAGCACGACGGACAGCACCAAGATGACCGATGCCAACCTTCTCTTCAACGTTCCACCTACCTCTCGATACAGCTCGGTGCAACACTTGGCATAGCCTATAGGGCTTTACGTGACGGCAAGATCTGTCGAGTCTTGGGTCCCCGTCAGTACATCAGGAAGCCGCCACTGACGTTCAGGGTCGCGCCGCTGACGTAGGAGGCGTGGTCGCTGGCCAGGAACACCACCACCCCTCCCAGTTCCGACGGATCGGCGACCCGCTTGAGCGGGGTTGCCTCCTTGAGGGCTTCGAACACCTCTGGCGCCAGGTCGTCCATGAGCATGGGGGTGTCGACCAGGCCGGGGGCGATGGCGTTGACCCGGATCTGGTGAGGACCGTAGGTGCGGGCCAGGCCTCTCGCCATCGAGACGATGCCACCCTTGGAGGCGCAGTAGACGACCGAGCCCCCGAAGCCGCCTGTCCACCAACCCTGGGAGGAGAACAGGGTGATGCTTCCGCCGTTGCCGGCCTCGATCATCGCGTCGGCCGCCGCACGGCACAGGAAGAAGCTGGCCTTGAGGTTGGTGTCCAGCTGGAAGTCCCAATCGGCCTCGGTCACGTCGTCCACCGAGTCCTGGCGGGACAGCACCGCCGCCAGGTGGGCCAGCGCCTTGAGGCTGCCGAACTCGTCATACGCCCGGGCGATCAGAGCGCCATGAGCATCCAGATCCCTCAGGTCGAGACCCACCGCTAGGTGCCCATCGCCTTCCATCCCGGCCACCACCTCGTCAGCGGCTGCCTGGTGGAGGTCGACCGCCATCACCCGCGCCCCGGCGGTCGCAAGGGCCTCGGCCGCGGCCCGCCCGATCCCTCCGGCGGCCCCGGTGACTATCACGCCCTGCCCTTCGAGCCCGGAAGCCACGCTCCACGTCATGTTCTCTCCTTCGTGCTCAGCCGAGCACCCGTTGGGTGCGGTAGCGGTCCACGACCCTCTCGTCGATTTCGATCCCCAGACCAGGGCCCGACGGCGGGTACACCCAGCCGTCCTCGTGGTCGAACGGCTCGGCCACCAACTCGTGCTGCATCGGGTTCTCGAGCGGCTTGAACTCGAACAGCTTGCAGGCGCTGCTGCTGAAGCTCACCGCCAAGCTGGCCGCCGTGACGATGGAAGACGACCAGGTATGGGCGTTGGCCTGCCGCCGGTGGTGTTCGACCCGGTCGGCCATCCTCTTGAACCCGGTTATGCCCTCCGCCCGGCCGGGATCACACCCGACCACGTCGACCGTCCCGGTCGCCAGCACCCGCTCGAAGCCCCGCAGCGTCCACTCCTTCTCGCCGTAGGCGATCAGGGTCTTGGTCTTGGAACGGAGGTTGGCGTAGCCCTCGGGATCCCAGTCACCCAGGGGTTCCTCTATCCAGTCGACGTCGTACTCGTCGAAGGCCTGGGTCCGCTTGATGGCGGTCATCACATCCCATTTGATCACCCATCCCAGGTCGATCATGAGGCTCCTGTCGGGTCCGATCGCCTCCCGCATCTGGCGCACGTACTCGACATCGCGATCGTGCTCGAACCCGAGGTGGGCGTTGCCCCGCTTGCCGAAGCCGACCTTCACACCCTGGAGACCGGTGGACAGCCACTCGACTGCCTCCTCGGCCATCTCGGGGATCGACTCGTAGTGGGCGTGGGACGATGCGATGCCCGGCAACCGTTCGTGGACCGGCCCACCCAGCAGGTCGAGAACGCTCGCGCCGAGGGCCTTGCCCTTCAGGTCCCACAGTGCGATGTCGAGCGCCGCGATCGCGAAGCTGGCGATACCGCCCTCGTAGCCGTACCACCAGGCGCGGTCCTTCAGGGACCGGAAGATCACGTCGTTGTGAACCGGGTTCTTGCCGATCACCAGATCCGACATACCCTCGATGATCGACGCCGTGGCGAAGCTCGACTCGGGCCACATGGTGACCGACTCGCCCCAACCCACCGTCCCTTCGTCGGTGGTCAGTTTCACCAGGCAGAGATGGCGGATGGCGTTGAAGTCGTTCGGTTCGGGGTAGCTGACCGGGATGGCTTCGACTCTTGCAACCTTCATGGGTCTCCTGCGGATTCGCCTGCTCGTAGTCGTGCGATGCTACCGGCCGGCCCCCACCGGCTTGAACAACTCCAGCGTGATGCCGTCAGGATCGCGCAGGTAGCAGGCCTTCACCCCGGTGTTGGGACCGGCGGTCACCTCCACCGGGCCCGGGCTGATCGGGGTGGCGCCGCTCCGGATGGCCCGATCCCACATCTCCTCGATGTCGTCCACCTCGATGCATATGTGGACGTTGCCGGGATTGGCGGTCTCCGGAGGGTTGGGGTTCTTGTCGTCGACCTGGTAGTCGAGGATCTCGAGCACGGCACCGCCGGGGAGGTCGATGATGGCGACGTCGATACTGACACCGGGATAGCCGGTCACCCGGCCGAGGTAGGGGGCGCCGAGGACTTGGCGCCAACGCTCCTCGATGCCCAGGAAGGAGCGCCAGAACTCCACTGACCGGCCCACGTCTCGAACGGTTATGCCGATGTGGTGTATCCGCCGCAGGTTCTCGATCACCATGTGACGTAGCCTCCTCCGTAGTTCACCGACTGGCCGGTCATGTATCCGGGCTTCTCGCCGAGCAGGAACCATATCAACCCGGCCAGTTCCTCAGCCGAGGCGGTTCTCCCCAGCGGCACGGAGGCATTGCGGGCAACGGTCAGCTCCTCGACGGTCATGCCCCGGAGAGGCGCCACCTGCTCGAGCACCCTGTCCTGCATCGGGGTGTCGATGATGGCGGGGCACACCGCGTTGACCCGGACCGGGATCTTGGCGAGCCCGTAGGCGAAGGAGCGGGTGATCGACAGGATGGTGGTCTTCGAGGCCGCGTAGATCGCCGCCTCCACCGTGTTGGACAGCTTGGCGGAGCTGGAGGACAGGTTGACGATGGCGCTGCCCGGCGGCATGGTCGGCCCGATTCCCTGGCACAGGAAGAAGATTGCCTCGGCGTTGATGGTGAAGATGTCGCGCCAGTCGTCGACCGTGAACTCGGACAGGGCCTTGAGGCGGATGATCCCCGCCGCGTTGACCAGGTAGTCGATCCCCTGGCCCGCCTCGATGGCCCTCATCCGATCCTCGAGGTCGGCCAGGTCGGCCACCAGCGGCTCGGCACCGGCCGCGGTGATCCGCTCCAACCCCGCCTCGTTGACGTCGACGGCGATGACAGAACATCCCTCATCGAGCAACCGTCGGGCAACCGCCTCCCCGATCCCGCTCGCCGCTCCCGTCACCATCGCCCGCGGTCGTGATCCCATTCTGTGGTCCTCTCTCCGGCGTCCGATACCTTAGGCGCTGTCGAGGCTCCGAGACTCCACCCGCGTCAGGTTGTGACCATCCGGAGTGGTGTGTGCCTGGCGATGTGCCCGAAGTCGCGGTCATGGTGCAGCACCGGCACATCGAGGCGGATTGCGGTGGCCGCGATCAAGGTGTCGATCTGCGAGCGAACCACCACTCCGCGCCATCTGAGCTCCCGGTAGATGGTTGCGGCATCGAGCCAATCGAGCTTGGGGGACAACGCCTCCAAATGTTGTGCTTCCAGCAGTCGCTGCGTGCGCGCCACGGCGTCGCGGCGGGAGCCCGCCATCACCTCCATCAGGATCGGGTCGATGACGATCACCTCGCTTGCGGAGATGGCCTGCCGTAAACGTCCCGCCGGGAAGGAACCGGTCCCTCTCAAGAACTCGATCCAGGCGGACGTGTCAGCTATCAGCACCCTCGTCCCAGCCGCCGAACCGGTTCGACCGCATGGCGTCCAGGTCTCCGTCCCACCCGACGCCCTCCATACCCAGCTGCTCCTCGACGCTCATCGGTCCGCCCCCGAGGAGGCGTTCCAACGCGAGGTGCACCGCTTCACGCTTGGTGCGCAGTCCGAAGGTCCGCATGGCGCGGTTGACGAGATCATCGTCGATGTAGATGTTGGTCCGAGCCATCCCCGGATAATACACCACTATGTGTAGCTTGGTGTAAGAACCGTTCTTCGAGGTGCTCCTAGGATACGCCCGTGGCCGATCCGTCCCTCGACCCCACCGCTTACGAGTTCGTGCGCCCGGCCCGGATGCGGGAGGTACTGGAGGAGGCACCCATCGCCTTCCTCCCGGTCGGGTGCGTCGAGTACCACGGGCCTCACCTCCCGCTCGGCGTGGACATGCTGACCGCCGACAACCTCTGCCACCGGACCGCCGCCGTCACGGGCGGCGTGGTCCTCCCGCCCCTCTGGCTGGCGTCGGGCGTGCTGCCGCTGCCGCACGGAATAGTGGTCGATGTGAGCGTGCTCCGGGCGGTCGTCCGGCCCATCCTGCGCCAGCTTGCCGAGGGCGGCTTCAAGGTGATCGTGGTCTTCTCCGGGCACGGGGCCCTCGACCATCTCCACGTGCTCCGGAAGGAGACCGACCGGCTGATGGACGAGTTCCCGGACGTGAACGCCCTCACCACGGTGTGGAACGAGCTCAACGCCGGCATGGAGGGCGACATCCACGACCACGGCGCCAAGGTGGAGACCTCCTACCTGATGGAGTTCCATCCCGACACCGTCGACCTCGCCACCCTCGAGGACGATCCGGAGGCCGAACATGTCGGCATCTACGCCGCCAACCCCCGCTTCACCGCCAGCCGGGAGTGGGGCAGGACCATGTCGGACCACGCCGTCGGGCGTCTTGCCCGGCTCATCGAGGGGTTCTCGAAGGGCGAGAGGGCCGACAGCTGGATGATGCTCCGGGAGCTCGTGGAGCGCTTGCAGGCGGGCGATCTGGAGGTCGTCGAGGACTCGGGCCGGATCCGTAACGGATCGGTGAGCTTCGAGCTGTACAACCCGCACCCGCAATCCAAGTACATCACGGCGATCGACTCGCTGACCATCGACGGGCATCAGGTCGATCTGACCGGCGCGACGTTCGCCAATCCATCGATCGGCGAGGGCCACACCAATACCCACGTCGACAGGCTGGGTCCGCTCACCGGCTTCTACATACGCCGGGACCAGAGGATGGTCATCACCCTCCCGCACGCCCGTGCCGGATCAGGGAACCACGAGGTGGAGGCCCGCTTCGTGCTCGCCGACGTCATGGAGATCGGCGCTCGAGGCTCCCTCCGAGCGTGATGTGACCGAGTCCGGTACCGGATCCTGGTGGCGGCCCTACCGGCGGATCGACGACGCCACCGTCTTCCATGTCGACCTGAGGCCCCATGCCGATCACAAGGCGGAAGCGCTCGCCTGGCTGGACGAGGCGGAGCGGATCAGGCTGCAGAAGTTCCGGATCCCCGGCCCGGCGCGGAGGTTTGCCCTGTGCCGGGCGGCACTGCGAAAAGTGCTGGCGAACCGGCTGGCGTGCCGTAGCGAACGCATCACGTTCGGCGCCGGCGATCACAAGAAGCCCTTCGCCGTGGTCGATGACGTCCCGGCTGCGATCAGCTTCAATATCAGCCACAGCGGTGATCACGGGTTGATAGCGGTCAGGCCCCGGGGACGTCTAGGGGTAGATATCGAGCAGCGCCAACCCCGCCGGCACATGGACCTGCTGATCGAGACGGTCTTCACCGAGACGGAACAGGCGGCTTTCACAACCACGGAGGGTCGAGATCGAACGAACCTGTTCCTCGACTTCTGGACCATGAAGGAAGCGCTCATCAAGGCTCTCGGCACCGGTTTGTACACCGACCCCGCCACGTTCGAGATTCCACCGGCGATGCAACGCGGGATGAAGCGAGGCACCTTCCGGTTTCCGGACCTCCCGACGGTGACCTGGCAACTGGACAACATCGGCAACGAGAACTTCGCGGCTGCAGTAGCCCGTGAAGTGCTTCCGGAGTCCGCGCCTACTGGCGAACCCGCGGCGTGCTAGACCTCGACCCGCACGGTGACGATCTCCGCGCCGTGATACTTCCGGTGGCGTATGGAGGTGGCGTAGTGCCGCAGGAGACGGAAGGAAATCTCCCGCTCGTCCGGTAGATCGCTCCGCTCGTCAAGGTAGGAAAGGCGATCCTCCAGGTTGTCCTCCACATAGACGGTGATGTAGTCCAACTCGACGGCTCCTTGATCGGGACGCGCCACTATGACCAGGCGGGCCGGAGCATCATCGGCCGGTTGCGGGTCTGCGGGTTGTAACAAACTCGACAGCGTTTCCTCGCCGGCGGCCCGCAGCAGATCGGTCGAGGCCGCGTTCCACCCCATTCCGGTAGCTACCTCGGTGAGGTGGCGATCTATCTCGGGCAGGGCGGACATGTCCAGCCGGACCTCGAGACGAGCCGGGCGGCGACCGGTGGCCTCGATGAACAGGGTAAGGCCAAGGGCGATCAGCGCTCCCAACGTCATCCCGGAGTCCAGCGAGGCGCCCCAAGTCTCGCCGAGCAGGTCACTGAAGACACCCCGACCGTCCATGCCGACGCCGATCGAGAACGCCAGCGCCACCACGAGGGCCTTCCGGTGGTCGAGACCGTCGCGGAGCACCGTCCTTATGCCCTCCACGAAGAGCATTCCCATTAGAACGAGCAGGTAGGCCCCCATGACAGGCCTCGGAATGGTCAGTAGGAAAGCCACCAGCTTGGGCAGAAACGCGAATACCGCCAGGAACGCACCCATCAGGTACCCGACCCGGCGGGACGCCACCCCGGTGAAACCGGCAAGGCCCGCGGTCGTCGCAGAGCCCACGGACATGGGAGGGATGCCGGTGATCGCGGACAGGAGCGAACCCGCCCCGTTGGCGTTCAGGAGTCCCTGGACCATCCGGAAGTCGCTGGTCCGAGGTTGCCGTCGCGACACCTGCTGGATGACTCCGCCGTCCCCGATGTTCTTGATACCGACCACCACGCTGATGATCACGAAGGCCGGCACGAGGCCCCAGAACTCCGCACCCGGCGTCAGGTCGAGTCCGGGCAACTGGATCCGGGGGATACCCAGCCAGGGAGCGTCAAGCACCGGCCCGAAGTCGTAGCTCCCCATCAGCACCGCCGTCATACAACCGACCACGATCCCGATGAGCGAAGTCCAGAGCCGCAAGATGCCGACACCACGCAGGACAAGCCCGGCGATCACCGCCAGCGTGACGGTTGCGATGACCACCCCGGCCGCGGGCGGCGCGCCGGACGGAACTTCATCCAACCTGTCGAACGCGACCGGAAGGATGGTGGCCGCGATGAGCATCAGCACCGTGCCAGTGACCACCGGGGTTATCAGAACCCGCAGCGAGGAGAGCCACCCTGCCAGCCCGAACTGGATCAGGGCCGCAACTAGGAGCAAGCTGGCCAGCAATGCCATCCCCCCTCTGGACAGCGCCAGGAGGGAGACCGCTATATAGCTCGGCGAAACGAGAGCTACGACGAGGTGCCCGGTGCCCAACCGGCCAATCCGGGCCCCCTGGAGAGCCGTGGTGAGCCCGCCCACCAGCAGGGCTGCGAACACCGACCATTCGAGGTAACTGTCGGGCTGGCCGGCTGCCCCGGCGATAACAGCCACGATGACCACCGCAGTCGGCAGGATGAGCATGACGCCTTGGATGGCAACACCGGCCGTTAACGGGAGCGGGCACCAGTCATCGGACTCGTACCGGATGTTCTCGTTGACTCGCACCTTCCGTACTCCATCCGCCATGTCGCCGCCACGGACCACCGCTCGGGATCGTACGCGGACGACGTTAGCCCCCGTTGCCCATAAGGCCGTTCCAAGGCCAGGTTGCGGGACCGGCACCCATCGGTGTAGAGCGAGGCCTATGGCCAGGCGTCTACTCTCCGACCGGTGAACTCATCCACTTGGACGGGTTGATGGTCGGTCCTGATCCGCACACTGAGCATGGCGAAACAGTTCGTGCGTCCCCCGGATGGTTGATGATTCCGGGGTTGGTGGTCGGGCACTCGGTCTTCCACTGGATCGCGCAGAGCTTTGTGGTGGTGCTTCCCGAGATCCAGCAGGCCTTCAACCTCAGCAGCGTCGCCGTCGGTGGCATCCTGTCCGCTCGGGAACTGGCCAGCGGCCTGGTGAAGATACCGGCGGGGGTGGCGTCCGACGCCCTGGCAAGATACTGGCGCTGGCTGCTGGCCGCATGTCTGGTAGCGGGCGGGTCGGGAGCTCTCGTCATCGGAGTCTCGAACAGCTACGCCCCGGTCGTGGCCGGAATGATCACCGTGACAATCGCCCACTCGGTATGGCACATGCCCGCGTCCGCATCGCTGTCGCATCACTTCCGGCTCCGGCGCGGGATGGCGTTGTCGTTCCATGGCATCGGGGGCGGCGTGGGGGACGCCCTCGGTCCCATCGCCACCGGGGCCCTCCTGCTGATCATGACCTGGCGGGAGTTGCTGACCACCTACTCCTTGGCGGCCTTCGGTCTGGGGGCGATCGCCATCTGGGCCTACAGCCACACCGGCCGCACACCCACCCCCCACGGGCCGGCGGTCGGGCAGCGGATGGAACTCACCAGCCGGCTGGTGAAGAACCCCGTCCTCTGGCGGCTGGCCCTCGTTTACGGCCTGCGGGCCATGGCGTTGGTGGCCCTCGTCACCATCCTGCCTCTCTACCTCGACAACGAACTGGCGCTGAGCCCGGCCTCCCGGGGGTTCCACGTCGGACTGCTCATCGTCATAGGGCTCTTGACCAAACCGGTGGTCGGCTACCTGTCAGACCGGTTGGGACGCAAGCAGGTGATGGTTCCGGGGTTAGTCTGGTCCGCGGCGATGGCACTCTCCTTGACCGTATTCGACACGGGCGTGCCCCTCACCGCCGCTGTCGCCCTGCTCGGACTGTTCCTCTATCCCGACCAGCCTGTGCTGACCGCTTCGGTCTTCGATCTCGTGGGACCGGACGTGGGTAGCACCGCCCTGGGCCTTGTCTCCTTCTCGGGCGGTCTGATGGCCGCGGCCTCCCCGCTCATCGCCGGCGTGCTCTATCAGGCACGGGGATTCGGCACGGTAGCCACCTACGCAGCGATCCTCTTCGCACTATCAGCGCTCACATTTGGGACGATGCCGGTCGCCGAACCCGCCCGTTGAATCGTTCGCGCGCACCACCAAGGCCCGACACTGCTATAACGCGCCCGCCTGCGCGTATCGACTCCCGCTTCCGCCGGATCTGGCCAAAAAAACCAGTCCCGACCCACCGAGCCGAGATCCACAAAAGATTGAGACGCAGCGCGCAGCGCCGGGGCAAGGCCAGGAGGTCTCAGGTCATGATCCAGCCGCCGTTCACGTCGATGGTGGCGCCGTTGACGTAGGCGGCTTCGTCGGATGCGAGGAACGCCACCACGGTGGCCACCTCCACCGGCCGGGCGAAGCGGCGCAGGGGGATGTCGGCGGTGATCCTGGCTTCGATGGAAGGGTCACGCTCGAAGATGCCGGCTGCCATCGGGGTGAGGATCGCCCCCGGCGTGATGGCGTTGGCCGTCACACCCCTGGGCCCGAGGTTACGGGCGAAGTTCTTCGTGAAGGCGACGAGACCGGCCTTGGCGGCCGAGTAGACAGCCGAGTCCGCCAGACCGCCAGTGCGGGCGCCGATGCTCGAGATGTTGACGATCCGGCCCCATCCCCGGTCCGCCATCAGCGGACCCAGTTCGCGGCCCAGCAGGAACGGCGCTCGCAGGTTCACGGCCATCACGTGCTCGTAATCGCCCATGTCGAACGTCTCTAGCGGTTCCTGGACGAGGACCGCCGCGTTGTTGACCAGGACGTCGACCTCCCCTGCCTCGGAAACCACCCGCAGGCACTCGTCGATCCGGCTCAGGTCGGCCACGATCACGTCGGCTAGAGCGGTATCCGAGTGGGGCTTGATGTCAATACCCACCACCCGGAGGCCGGAGGCGGCCAGTTGCCCGGCGATCGCCCGCCCGATCCCCTGGGCGGTTCCGGTTACCAGCGCGGTACGGGACGTCATCGGCGATCCACCCGGGCCGCCTCGCCGGTCAGGGTGCTGCGGTAGGCCGCCTCGGTTACCTCGACGGCCCGCGCTCCCACATGCCCCGGAGAGCAGTTCCGCACATCCTGGCCGAGAGCCAGATCGACCAGGGCGTGCACCGGCCCGTCGCAGTCGTAGTCCCCGGCATACTCGTCAAGATCGAGCCGGACCGCGTCACCTCCCCCTCGGTACCAGTACACCAGCTCACGGCCCACATCCACCGAGACCATCGCCTCCGACCCGATGATCCGGACCGCCAACACGTGCTTGTTGCCGTAGTAGCCCAAGTGGCAAGAACTTCCCGAGACGGTGGCGATCCCTCCGTTCGAGAAGCGGACGGTGATGGCGTCGTGCAGCTCCACCGGCGCCTGAAGGGGTGATGACATGAAGGCGAACGCTTCGGTGGCACGCACATCCTCAGCCAGCCAGAAGGCCAGCCCTAGGGCATGGGAGAGCTGGGCCTGCGCGTAGCCCCCTCCGGACACGGTGGGGTCCATGTAGGTCTCGGGCCGGGCGGTCGCCACTGACGACCCGGCCTCGTACGGAGCCCCGACGGCCAGCAGTTCACGGGCGGCCGAGGACATGTCGATCATGATGTGCTCCACCTCACCGAACCCACCCCCCTCCTCGACGAGTTCCTTGGCCCGAAGGACCATCGGCTTGTAGTTCCAACCCAATGCCAGCAGCAGATGCCTATCGAGACGGTCTGCCGTTTCCACCAGGTCCCACGCCTCCACCGGGTCCAGCGTGAACGGCTTCTCGACCAGGACATGGGCGCCGGAGAGCATCGCCGCCATGGCATGCTCGTAGTGGAACCGGTTGGGGCTCGAGACGATGCAGATGTCGAGTTGCTGATCGAGCACCTCGCGGTAGTCGGTGGCCGCCATCCGGAAGCCGAACTCACCGGCCACCCAGTCGAGCAACTCGCGGTCGGGGCGGGCCACCCCGACGAGTTCGACCTCCTCCGATCGTTGCGCGAGGTTGGGAATGTGCGAGGCGACAGCCCAAGATCCCGCCCCGATCACACCGGCCCTGAGCCTCGCCATGGAACCGCCCCGTCCGGCTCAGTGCGCGTTCATGGGGAACACCCGACGGGGGTTCTCCACCAGGAGCGTTCGCAAGACCTCCTCGGTGGTCCCCCGCCGTCTCATCCAGGGGACGATGTTCTCGAGGATGTGGTCGTAGCCGTGTCCGCCGTAGCGGTGGAGCCGGTGTTTGGTGCAGATGTCCATGGAGATCAAGAGCCTCTCCGCGTGGCCATGCTCGATCAACAGGTCCAGCCAGTCGAGCCGCTCGGCGTCGCTGATCATGGAGAGTCCGGGCGGCCGGCTGGGAACGAGGCCGGCCGGTGTCCTCTCCGCCACCGTGGGGTACATGGAGGTCTCCGCGCCGAACAGGTCGTACTCCATGTAGCAGCCGCTCTCCGCGAACCGGAGCACTGCGTCGGCCTCCAGGATGGTCCGGTCCATGTGGGCCATGATGATCTTGTCCGTCGGCATCCCGACCTGGGTGAGGACGGACAGTATCTCGGCCGGGGCGTGGGGATGGCGACCCGGATGGACCATCACGGCGGCGCCGGTCTCGATCGAGGCCAAGGCAGCGCCACGGAGGACCTTCCGCTCGTCGTCGCGCAGCGGCCAGAAGCAACCTATCTCACCGATGAACCCGGCCCGCACCCCCGTGTAGTCGATGCCCTCGGTGAGCTCCCCGATCATCTCGGCTGCCAGATCCTCTTCCGAGCGGCTGCCCATGTCCGGAGGATGGGTCTCGGCGACGTAGAAGCCGGTACCGGCCACGATCCGGACCCCGCTCCCCCGCGATATCCGCACCAGAGCGCGCGGGTCGCGGGCGATGTAGCGAGTGGTGGGGTCGATGAGCGTGTCACCCCCGGCCCGGTAGTACCAGGCAGCCTCCTCCCGGGCGGTCTCCTCGTCGTAGAGCTTTAGATTGTCCACGTTGGAGGTCCAGTACTGGCGCACCCACTCGATGTTCCGCTCCGATACCGGCTCGTAGGCCCGGTGGCGCTCCGAAGCCTCCAACGGCTCCACGAACGAGGGGTTGAGCAACAGCAGATGCTCGTGCGGCATCGTCACCCCGAGTTCCTCCGGGGCGATCGCCCCGGTGACGGTCTGGACAACTGCGGTCATTCGGGGATGTCCTCTCTACTGCTCCTCAACACTGCGGGATGCAGCTACAGCTAGTCGGTGATCGTACCGAATCGGCCCGATGCGGTTGGCGACATGGCTCCGCCTCGCAGCCGCGCGCCCGCCAATTGTGCTCCGGAAGGGGGTTGAAACAGTGGCATCGTTGTTGCATATTGCCTGTCAACAAACGCGACGAGCGCCATGAGCGCTAACCTGGATTCACTTGGAGTGATGATGGCAACAGCTACCGAAGGCTATGTGGATGCCCGGGCGGACGAAGCTCGGACCCGGACGCTCTTGGACGTGGAACAGACCATGAGCCGCTGGATACGGTGGACGATCATGGCCATATTCGCCTCCGCGGGGCTCACAATCGGGGCTGTCACGTTGGTGGTGTCTCTCCTCGTCAGATGAACCCGATCACCTCTCGAGACCGGCCTCGGTTTCGAGATGGCTACAGAGGACGGCGGCGTCGAAGTCCCCCATGCCGGCGGCGCTCGTACGGCGGTAGACCTCGAGCGCCGTGTCGAGCAGCGGCGTAGGGGAGCCGGCGCTTGTCGCGAAGTCCTTGATGATCTCGGCGTCCTTGACGAGGAGGTCGAGGCGGCCCGCCGGCGGGTAGTCATCGATCACCATCATCGGACCCCTGATCTCGAACATCTTCGAGGAGCCGGTACTGTCCTCGGCCAGTCGCTGCACGGTCGCCGGGTCCATGCCAGCTGCCATGCCCAGAACGTGGGCCTCCGCGGCAACCAGGGTATGCACCACCACCAATAGGTTGGCGATGTACTTCATCTTCGACCCGTTCCCGAACTCCCCCAGGTAGTGACTCGACCGGCCGATGGCCGTGAACACTGCGCGGGCCCGGTCGAAGCCCTCGCGACTCCCGGATGCGAACACCACAAGGGTGCCTTCGGTCGCCTGGAGCCCGGTTCCTGAGACCGGGGTATCCATCAGTTCGATACCGGACGCTGCCAGGACATCCCTGGCCGCGATCTTGGCTGCGAGGGGGAAGGTCCCGGTCTCCAGGCAGAGCAGGCCCTCGCGGGCTCGGGCCGCCACCTGGGAGGCAACGTCGGCCAGGGCCGACTGGGTGGGCAACGAGAAGATAACGATCCCGGAGGCGGCTCCCACGGCCCCCGCCGAATCCTCGATCCGGACACCGGCTTCGGCTGCGGAGGATCTCCGCCGCGGGTCGATATCGAACCCTACGACCGTGTGACCGGCCGCAACCAGGTTGGTCGCCATGGCTGAGCCCATGACCCCGAGCCCGACTACTCCAACCATCTCGGTCATCTGTTGCTCCTTCGAACGGAAGGGTCGCCCGGTCTACTAAAGCGGTCAGGGAAGAGCATCCCACTGCTCCCGGGTGTATTGCCGGCCGGGATATGCCACCCGGTCGAACGGCCATTCGTCATCAACCCACCGACGCACCGTCTCGTAGAGTTCCGCATCGAGTCGGGTGTCCGCCTCGCTCGCTCGAACCCACATCGATGCCTCCGCGTCAAACCCCTCTTTGGATGGCGGGTCGATGTAGAGACAACCGAGTTGTACGCTCTCGTCGAGGCTCATTACCACGAAGGCGAAGGATCGACGGAGTTGGCCCTCCTTCTGGTGCCAAGCCAGATCGATCATGTCCTGCGTCAGCGTCAGGTCATGGCTCGGCCAACCGGGAGAGCTGAATAGGCAACCCCTGAGGTGATCGACGCTGGTCATCACCGCGTCATAGTCCTTGAAGGTGTCATGGATCGTTATCGGCCGGATCCTGAAGCTCTTGGTCTCGACCCCGTATGGGACCTCCATGTCACGCGGGATGAGCCTCGCCACGTCACCTCCCGAGAGCGGTTTCCATTGCCGCGGGGCACGACCCCGATAACGCCCCTTCACAGGCTCGTCACTCCTGTAGCGAGGATAGTGTCGGCTCGGACCCTCGTCTTCGAGTTGCCGATGAACCACCGCAGGGGAGCGGCGTTATCTACCCGGCCGCGGCAGCCTCTACGGTGTCCTCAGCGGCCTGGCGGATGAGTTGGGCCCGGTCCACCTCGCTCGCCCGGTGGCGCGCAACGACGCGGCCCCGTGACATGACCACGATGGTGTCGGAGATTCTGACCACTTCCTCGATGTCCGACGTGACGATGAGCACCGCGATGCCCTCATCGGCGAACCTCCGCAGCACGTGATATATCTGCGCTCGGGCGCCCACGTCCACCCCGCGCGTCGGCTCGGCCAGCACCAGCAACCTCGACTCGCGCTCCAGCCAGCGCCCCAATACCACCTTCTGCTGGTTTCCCCCGGACAGGGTGTCGACGATCTGGGTGGCGCCTCCCTTGCCTCGGATGTCCAGGGTCTCGTACCACCTCTCGAACACCTTGGCGGTGGCCATCGGGGGCAGCAGACCGGCCTTCGTCATCCACGGCCAGGACGCCACGCTCAGGTTCTCGGCCACGTTCAGGACGGTGAGCAACCCGTCGGTCTTGCGGTCGATCGGGACGAACCCGATCCCGAAGCGGGCGATGGCATCCTTGGGCGAGGTGGGCTGGCCGCTCCGGTCGCCCACGCGCATGGAGCCGGCGGTCATCTCGCGGAGGCCGAAGACCGCCTCGGCCAGTTCCAAGGCTCCGCAGCCGATCCTCCCGAAGAGCGAGAGGATCTCCCCCTCCCGAACCTCCAGGTCCACATCCTTGAAGACCCCCTCCGACGTGGCCCCTTCGATGGTCAGGACGGGCTCGCCGATCTCGTGGCCTTCCCCGCGCAGGGAGGCGACCTCCTCCACCAGTTCGTGCCCGACCATGGCCTCGACCATCTCCTTGCGGCCGAACTTGCTGACCGGTCCCTCGGCGACCGCGTCCCCGTCCCGGAAGACCAGCACGTTGTCGGCGATCCGCTCCACCTCGTCGAGCCGGTGGGTTATGTAGATGATGGCCACGCCTCGGGCCTTCAAACGTTCTATGAAGGCGAAGAGCGCATCCGTCTCCTCGAGGGTCAGCGCCGAAGTCGGCTCGTCCAGGATCAGGAGGCGGGCGCTTCCGGCGAGCGCCCGGGCGATCTCCAGCACCTGGCGCTCGGCCACCCCGAGGTTGCCCACCAGAGCACGGATGGGCAACTCTATGCCGAGCTTTTCGAGGATCTCCCTCGCGTCGCGACGCACCCGGGACCAGTCCACCAGGCCGAAACGGTTGCGCGGCAGCCGGCCCAGAGACAGGTTCTCGGCCACCGTGAGATCGGGCGCGTCCGAGAACTCCTGGTAGATGACCCGGAGCCCGTAGGCGCCGGCGTCGCGCGGGCTGCGGATGTCCGCCTCCTCGCCATCGATCACTATGACGCCGGCATCCCGCTTGTAGTCACCCGCCAGGATCTTGATGGCGGTCGACTTACCGGCGCCGTTCTCGCCCAGGAGAGCCAGGACCTCTCCACCCTCCACCGTGATGTCCACGCCGTGGAGAACCTCCACCCCGCCGAAGCTCTTGCGGAGTCCGGTAGCCCGGAGTTCGAGCCTCTGGTTCAGCGCTCCGTTCTCTGACGTCATGATCCGCTCAGCCGCAGCCTCACCTGGTCGAGCCCCACCGCCGCCACCAGGACCACACCCGTTGCGACGTCCTGCCAGAACGACGAGATGCTCAGCAGGGTCAGCCCGTTCTGCATGATGCCGAGGATGAAGACACCGAGGACCGTACCCGGTATGGTGCCCCGCCCGCCGGAGAGGCTGGCGCCACCGAGGATGATGGCGGCCACCACCTCGAGCTCCACGCCCGTCGCTGCGTTCCCGGAGGCGGCGTCCAATTGGGACGCCAGGATCAGCCCGGCCAGGCCGGCCAGGAGACCGCTGATGATGAACATGACGAAGATGGTCGGCTTCTGGCGGATACCGGACAGCCGGGCCGCCGTCGGGTTGCTACCGATCGCGTACACGGATCGGCCGAAGCGCGTGTAGCGGACCACGAACCACGCCAGCACGGTTATCAGGACGAACATGACGATCTGGGCCGGTACACCGAGGATGTCGTTGGTGATGAAATCGACCTTGCCGTTCATCCTGATCGTCTGGCCGTTGGAGAAGAGGCGCGCCAGCCCCCTGTATCCCAGCCAGGTACCAAGGGTGACCACGATCGAGGCGATACCCGCGTAGGCGGAGAGCACCCCGTTGAATATCCCGGCCAGAAGGCCTACGGCGAGGGCGGCCAGGATGGCGGCCGCGGCGCTGTTCTCCTCGGCCACGACGCCTGCGATGCAGCCGCACAGCGCAGCCCCTGACGCCACCGACAGGTCGAAGTTGCCCGATATGAGTAGCAGGGTGCCCGGTGCGGCGAGGATGCCCAGGACCGAGACCGAGAGCAGCACGTTGCGCATGTTGCGGGTGGTGAGGAAGAACTCGCTGCCCTGCCAGAAGATGAACCCGAGGATCACCAGGACCACGATGAGAACGACTTCGGGCGGCATCGCCACGAATATGCGAGCGATCCGGGCCCGCCCGCTGATGCCTGCTACTGGCGCGGCATCCGGCGAGCCGGCCCCACCCTCTCCGACCGGCGTTTCGTCCATAACCTGCTCTCGCTCCTAACGGAAAAGCGGGGGCGGCAACAAGACTCGCTTGCGCCGCCCCCTGTTTGCTTACTGTCTACCTCAGCCTGGGTAGAACTGGTCGATGTTGTCCGCGCTCACAAAGATGTGGTTCACGTACAGCG
>JAPPGV010000037.1 GCA_028821235.1 bacterium | reverse complement strand
GCCTGCTCACCACCCTCACCGAGGAGCACCTGCTGGTGAAGAACCCCGAGACCGGGCGCTATCGGCTGGGCCTGGCCATGTACGACCTGGGCAACACCGCCGTCACGGGCCTCAACCTGCACGCCGCGCTGGCCCCCCCGATGAACTGGCTTCAGGACGTGACCGGCGGAACCGTGCATGCCGGCGTGCTCGACCTCCGCGAGGTGATCTACATCGAGCGCCTCGACTCGCCTCATATGCTGCGCCTGTTCATAGAGGTGGGGCGGCGCCAACCCGCCCACTCCACCAGCACCGGCAAGTGCCTGCTCGCCCACCTGGACGACACTGCTCTCGACCGGATCCTGGACGGATGGAAGCTGGAACCGAAGACCGTCCACACCATCACCGACATCGCCACCCTCCGCGGGCAAGTGGCGGAGATCCGTCGCCTGGGCTACGCCCGCAATCTCGAAGAGTCGGAGTTGGGAGTCATCTCGGTGTCGGCCCCGATCCGCGACCGGAGCCGGACGGTGGTCGCGGCCGTGTCGGTAGCCGGGCCTAAGTCACGTCTGGAGCCGGAAATGCTGGCCCTCACCCAGTCGGTTCTCGAAGCCGCCGCGGTCGTCTCACACCAGTTGGGCTACCGCAGGTGACGGCCTCTCCGGACCTGCGGGCGATGCTCAGAGAAGTGACCGGTGGCGGGTGACCACTGACCACTGACCACTGACCACTGACCGTACCGCATAGAAGAACGTTGGTCCGTACCTGCCCGGCGGCTTGGGTACGGTAGAGGCGTCAGGCCAGGGCAAGGACCGCAACTCAATGAACACCGCTCAGCAGAGAGCCGAGGCGCTCTACGCGGCCCGCAGGAACCGGGTTCCGATCGAGCCCTTGACGGATGCCGACCCCGGGATGACGGCCGATGACGCCTATGCCGCGCAGACCCATTTCGCTTCCAGGCTTCTGGCCGACGGGGATTCGATATCCGGCTACAAGCTCGGCCTGACGTCCAAGGCCATGCAGCAGATGATGGGCATCTCCGATCCGGACTTCGGGCCGGTACTCCATTCCATGGTCCACGACGGGGACTTGGACGCCTCCGCCTTCATCCAGCCCAAGGTGGAGGCCGAGATCGCCCTGGTCCTGGACCGGCCTCTCAAGGGTCCCGGAGTGACCACCCTCGCGGCGGCCCGGGCGGTGGGGGGAGCGGTGGCCGCCATCGAGGTGGTGGACTCCCGGATCGCCGACTGGCGGATAAAGCTGGCCGACACCATCAGCGACCTGGCCTCCATCGGGGGCGTGGTGATGAGCAGCCGGATCGTGCCCCTCGACTTCGACCTGCGCCTGGTGGGCATGACCTTCTCGCTCAACGGTTCGGTGGTGGCTACCGGCGCCGGCGCGGCGGCACTCGGCAACCCGCTGACCGCGCTGGCATGGCTGGCCAACACCCTCGCCCGCCACGATGTGACCCTGGAGGAGGGGATGTTCGTCATGACCGGTTCGCTGCACGCCGCGGTCGACGTGGGAGCCGGGGACGCGGTGCGGGCCGACTTCGACCGTCTGGGCCCGGTCGCGCTCAGGATGGCCTGACTTGAGCCGGATGCGTTGCGCCATCGTCGGCAGCGGGAACATCGGCACCGACCTGCTCTACAAACTTCAGCGTTCCGATGCCCTCGAGGCCGCTGCGATGGTCGGCATCGATCCCGACTCGGAAGGATTGGCCCGGGCCCGGGGAGTAGGAGTCGAGGCGACCCCGGAGGGGCCGGACTGGCTGCTCGACAGAGCCGACCGCTTCGACCTGGTGTTCGAGGCCACCTCCGCGTGGGTGCATAGGATGAACGCCGCCCGCTACCGGGATGCCGGGCTGATGGCGATAGACCTCACCCCGGCCAAGCTGGGACCCCTCGTGGTCCCCCCGGTCAACCTCGACGCCCATCTCGACGCCCCCAACCTCAACCTCATCACCTGCGGCGGGCAGGCCACCGTCCCGATCGTGGCAGCGGTGGCAGCCGTGGCGCCCGTGCCCTACGCGGAGATCGTCTCGACGGTCTCGTCCGTGTCGGCAGGACCGGGAACCCGCCAGAACATCGACGAGTTCACCAAGACCACCTCTGCCTCGCTGGTCGAGGTCGGAGGGGCCGACCACGGCAAGGCCATCATGATCCTCAATCCGGCCGAGCCCCCCATCCTGATGCGCAACACCGTCTTCTGCGCCCTGGGCGACGGGCACGACCGGGACGAGGTAGCCGCCTCGATCACCGAGATGGTCCGGACCGTGGCCTCCTACGTCCCCGGGTACCGGCTCAAGGCGGAGCCGGTGTTCGACGAGGACCTGTTCCGCACCCCCGGCGGGGATGTGAAGGCCCGCGTGGTGGTGCTTCTCGAAGTGGAGGGCGCCGCCGATTACCTGCCGCCGTACGCCGGCAATCTCGACATCATGACCGCCTCGGCCGTCCGGGTGGCCGAGGCCGTGGCAGCCGCTCGATGACCGCCGCCTTCCGCCTCACCGACTCCACACTGCGCGACGGCTCGCACGCGGTGGCCCACCAGCTCACCGAGGACCAGGTCCGGCGGGTAGTGGTTGGGCTGGACCGGGCCGGCGTGCCGGTCATCGAGGTCACCCACGGCGACGGCCTGGGCGGATCGTCCTTCAACTACGGCTTCTCCCACACCAACGAGATGAACCTGATCAGGACGGCCGTCGAGGCGGCGGTCGATTCCAAGATCGCCGTGCTGATGCTCCCGGGGATCGGGGTGAAGGACGACCTGCGCCGGGCCGCCGGGATGGGCGTTGGCGTGGCCCGGGTCGCCACCCACTGCACCGAGGCCGACATCTCCGAGCAGCACATCGCTCTGGCGAAGGAGTTGGGCATGGAGGCGGTGGGGTTCCTGATGATGTCCCACATGATCGAACCGGAGGCGCTGCTCCACCAGGCGCGGCTCATGGAGTCGTACGGGGCGGACGTGGTCTACACGGTCGACTCGGCCGGGGCGATGACCATCGACGACGCCCGCCGCCGGGTGGCCGCCCTCAAGGACGGCCTGTCATGCCAGGTGGGAGTCCATGCCCACAACAACCTGTCCCTGGCGGTCGCCAACTCGCTGGCCGCCCTCGAGGAAGGGGTGGACCAGATCGACGGGTGCATGACCGGTCTGGGCGCCGGGGCCGGGAACTGCCCGACCGAGGTCCTGGTGGCGGCGTGCGAGAAGACCGGCTGGGAGACCGGCATCGATCCGATCTCCCTCATCGAGGTGGCCGACCGGGCGGTACGGCCCATCCGTCCCGAGCAGGGAGTCATCGACGGTGACGGGCTGCTGCTGGGCTACGCAGGCGTCTACGGGTCGTTCCTCCTCCACGCCAAGCGGGCAGCCGAGAGGTACGGGGTGCCCACGAGGGACATCCTGCTGGAGCTGGGGGAGCGGAGAGTGGTGGGAGGCCAGGAAGACATGATCATCGACGTTGCGATGGAGCTGCAGCGCCGGGCTGCGGCTGCGCAACCCGCCGTTGCGTGAAAGGGGATTGGCCATGGACGAGCAACAGTCTTCGAGCGATCTGGTGGAAGGGCTCGCGGCCAGGCTGGCGGAGGCCGTCGAGACCCGGACCGCCATCAGCTCCCTGGCCGGCGAGCGCGAGTTCACGGTCGACGCCGCCTACGACATCCAGGACGCGGCGCTGGCGCGCGCCGTGGCCGGTGGCGAGACCATCGTGGCGGCCAAGCTCGGGTTGACCAGCCGGGCCAAGCAGGAGCAGATGGGGGTGTCGGAAGCTCTGTACGGGTGGTTGACCGACCGGCACCGCCTGGACCCCGGCCAAGCCCTCGACAGCGGCAGGCTGATCCAGCCCCGCGCCGAGCCGGAGATCGCCCTCATCACCTCGCGCGACCTCGAGGGACCGGTGGGACTCCATGACGTCCTCGCCGCCACAGAGGCCGTAGCGCCGGCGCTCGACATTCTGGACTCCCGCTTCGCCGGTTACTCGTTCACCCTGGCCGACGTGGTGGCCGACAACTGCAGCGCCGGCGCCTTCGTGGTGGGGAATCCCGTACCCCTCGGGAGTATCGACCTGTCATTGGTGGGGTGCGTGTTCGAGAAGAACGGCGAGCTCGTGGGCACTGCCGCGGGAGCTGCCGTGCTGGGGCATCCGGCCGCGGCGGTCGCCTGGTTCGTACGGAAGCTGTCCGAGCGGGGCAAGGGTCTCCCCGCCGGTTCCCTGATCCTGCCCGGAGCGTTGACCGGCGCGGTGCCCGTCGGTCCGGGAGACTCGGTGGTCGCCTCCTTCGACCGGATCGGCTCGGTTGGGCTGTCCGTGGCATGAGAAGCCCCGCGGCGCCGCCTCTCGACCGGGAGACCATCTCGCAACTGGCCGGCCGGCTCGACGAGGCCCGCCGGTCCCGGACCCCCACCACCCGGTTGACCGACGATCATCCCGGACTCACCGAAGCCGATGCTTACGCCATCGCCGACCGCGGCGTCTCCCTGCGCGTGGATGTCGGCGAGCGGGTGGTGGGTGCCAAGCTCGGGTTTACCTCGGCAGCCATGCGGCAAGCCATGGGCGTCGACTCGCCCAACTACGGATGGCTCACCGACCCGATGATCGTCTCGGACGGGCAGTTATCGCTGGGCCACCTGATTCACCCCAAGGCCGAGCCGGAGATCGCCTTCGTGCTCGGCGAGGACCTGGAGGGCGCTGCGGTGTCAGCCCAGGACGTCCTGTCCGTAACCGCCTACGTGATGCCGGTCATCGAGGTGGTCGATTCCCGGTTCGCCGGCTTCCGGTTCCGGGAACTCGACAACACCTCCGACAACTCGTCCGCCGGGATGGTGGTCCTGGGCAGGCGGGCTACCAGGCCGGACTTCGACCTGTCCAGGGTGGGAGTGGTGGTCACGGTGAACGGGGAGCTGTTCCAGACCTCGTCGGGCGCGGCGGCTCTCGGCCATCCGGCGGCCAGCGTCGCCTGGCTGGTGCGGCGGCTGGCCCGGTCGGGTCGAGGGTTGGAGGCCGGCCATCTGATCATCTCCGGCGGCCTCACGGGTCCGGTCGATCTCCTGCCCGGCACGTCCGTCGTAGTCGAGATAGATCGCCTGGGCAGCGTTTCGATGCGGGTCCACGAGTAGTCATCCGTAACAGCAGAGAGGAGTCGCCATGCCGATAGTCACCGTCAACCTGATGGAAGGGCGCTCGCCGGAGCAGATCGAGAACATGATCGCCGAAGTCTCCGACGCCCTGGTCAGGAGCCTCGACGCTCCCATCGAGACCGTACGGATCATGGTCAACGAGATGGCGCCGTACGGCTTCGGCATCGCCGGGCGACCCGCCCGGGTGGTGATGGCCGAACGGGAGGCGGCAGCCGCGCAGAGGGAGGGAAGCGCATGATCACGCTGCGGAACTTCATCGGGGGCCGGTTCGAGGACCCGTCCTCGGGCGAGACGTTCGAATCGGTGAGCCCCATCGACAACACCCCGATCGCGACCGTGGCCAGGGGGAACGCCGAGGATGTGGGCCGGGCGGTCAGAGCGGCCCGGGCCGCGCTGCCGGCTTGGGCATCGATGGACCCCGCCGAGCGCCGCCGGGCCCTGTACCGGGTGGCCGAGGGGATCGAAGCCCGCCTCGACGAGCTGGCCGAGTGGGAGGTCCGGGACATGGGGAAGCCGATCTCGGCCGCCCGCTCCAAGGACATCCCCCGCTCCGCCCACAACTTCCGCTTCTTCGCCGACGCCGCCGAGCACGCCCACACCAAGGCCTTCTCCAAGCCCTGGGACGGGGTTCTCACCTACGAGTTACGGGAGCCGCTGGGTGTCGTGGGCGCCATCTCGCCGTGGAACTTCCCCCTGATGCTGCTCACCTGGAAGGTGGCGCCGGCCCTTGCCTACGGCTGCACGGTGGTGGCCAAGCCGGCCGAGCAGTCCCCGGTGACCGCCACCCTGCTGGCGGAGATCTGCCGGGACGCCGGCCTGCCCGACGGGGTGTTCAACCTGGTCCACGGCTTCGGGCCGGACGAGGCGGGCGAGGCCCTGGTGCGGCATCCCGATGTGGACGGTATCACCTTCACCGGCGAGTCGGCCACCGGCAAGGCCATCATGGCCGCCGCGGCGCCGAGCCTGAAGAAGCTGTCGTTCGAGTTGGGCGGCAACTCGCCCAACATCGTCTGCGCCGATGCCGACCTGGACAAGGCCGTGGCCGGCTCGCTCCGGGGCATCTTCACCAACCAGGGCGAGGTGTGCCTGGCCGGCGCCCGCCTGCTCGTCCAGCGTCCCGTGTACGACGAGTTCGTGGCCCGGATGGTGGAAGGCGCCGAGCGGTACGTGGTGGGGAACCCGCTCGATCCCGCCACCGGCATGGGCCCGCTGGTCACCCGGGAGCACATGGAGAAGGTGCTGTCCTACATCGACCTGGCCACCGACGAAGGGGCCAAGCTGATGACCGGCGGCCACCGGATCACCGACGGAGCCCTGGCGAGCGGGAACTACGTGGCGCCGACCATCTTCGCCGATGCCGACAACCACATGCGGTCCTGCCAGGACGAGATCTTCGGGCCGGTCGAGATGATCATCCCCTTCGACGAGGTCGACGAGGCGATCGAGATGGCCAACGACACCCGCTACGGATTGGCGGCGATGGTGTGGACCACCAACGTGAACACCGCCCATAAGGTCGCCCGGGAGGTGCGGGCCGGCACGATGTGGGTCAACTGCTTCTTCGTGCGCGACCTGCGGGCGCCCTTCGGCGGCTACGGAGACTCCGGTGTCGGCCGGGAGGGGGGCGAGTACAGCTACGAGTTCTTCAGCGAATCCAAGGCTGTGGTGATGAAGCTGGACGGGTAAGGCGTGTCCGTCGCGGGCGACCATGCCCACGGTTAGCGCCGGCCCAGTCGAGGACCTGCCCACCAACAGCTGTGTCGAGATCGGGGATGGGCGGGCGGTAGTGGTCCGGGTCGGCGATCGGGCCTACGCCTACCGGAACGAGTGCCTGCACCAGGCGTCTCGGCTGGCCGGCGGGTTCGTCAAGGACGGGGTCATCACCTGTCCCCTCCACTTCTGGCGCTACGAGGCGGACACGGGCGCCAAGTGCGGGGAGCCGGGACTCCGGCTCGACTGCTACCCGGTCCGGATCGAGTCCGGGACCGTGCTCGTCGATCTACCCGAGCCCGAGCCGTCCCGGTCCATGCGGGAGATGATGCTGGACCATGCCCGGGAGTGGGATCGTGGGGATGGCTGACGTCCGGGCGGTCATCTGGGACATGGGAGGCATCCTCTACCCGACCCCTTTCGAGCTGCTCGACGATCTCGAAGCATCCAGGGGCTGGCCTCCGGGCACCCTGCCGCGGGGACCCTTCTCGCCCGGGGGCGACCCCGACTACGCCAAGTGCTCGACCGGTGAGTTGACCGAGACCGAGTACTGGAAGAGGTACCAGCAGGCCAGCGCCGCCAACGGCCGCCCTCTGGACCTGAAAAAGGAGATCGACTGGACCGGCACTGAGCGTCCCGAGGCGATGTCCACCATCGAGGTCCTCGGCCATCGCTTCCGCCAGGCCACCCTCTCCAATGATTCGAGCGAGTGGTTGGGTTACGGGTGGTGGGATTCGTGGCCCTACGCCCACCTGTTCGAGCAGGTGATAGACGTGGTGACCCTCGGGGTACGCAAGCCGCATCCCCTCACCTACACGACCACCGCCGACCGCATGGGGCTCCACGTCTCCGAGTGCCTGTTCGTGGACGACATGGCGGTCAACATCGAAGGCGCCGAGGAGATCGGCATGCCCGGCTTCTTCTTCGACCACACCCGGGTCGCCGCCAGCTGCTCGGACCTCGTGCGCTACCTGGAGCTCGGCTAGGCTCGACGGAGGCTAGGTAGGGCTAACAAGGGTCTAGACATCCCCATCATGGCTCAGTACATTGTCCGGCATGGAACCCACAGTTCTTGCCGATTCGCTCGACGACGGCATCGTCCAGTCCCCTCGGACGCCCGATCCACCGGTTGGTGACGAGGATCGGGATCGGACCGATCGGGCTGAGCATCGGCCCGCCGGATCATCGGAGCCTTCAGGTCTGGTAGCGATCCAGATCATCAGCATGGGCCGCCCTGAGGATCCCGTGCTGGCCGACCTCATGGAGAAGGCCTTCGAGGCGGCGGACCGGCGGGACAGGCGTCGCTACGGTCCGGAGTGGCGGCGCGAAGTAGCGGAGGGCTTCCGCAAACTGATGGAGGAGTGGCAGGCGGAGAACGGGGCATTCACCGAGGAAGAGCTCCGCCGGGGCCGCGCCATCCTAGGTAGATAGACGGCGACCCTGGTGCTCGACGCGGGCGCACTGATCCAAGTGGATCGCGGCAACCGAGAAGTTCTGGCCGCGCTCGATGCCGCTTTCGACAAGGGCGAAGCCGTTCATGTACCCCGGCGTGATCGGCCAGGCTTGGAGGAACCCGGACCGCCAAGCCCTGCTATCGCGAACGCTCAAGCGATGCAAGGAGGTCGATCTCGACGGAGCGACGGCTCGCGCCGGCGGCCAACTGTGTGGCTGGGCGGCTACGAGCGACGTGATCGATGCGTCCGTTGCGCTCGCGGTGGCTCGGGCTCGGCGCTCGGACGAGGACGTCACGCTGTTGACATCCGACTCCGGCGAGTTGGGGATGCTGCTCTCTGTCCTGGACGCACGAGCCCGAATCATCGAGGTGTGATCCGGCCGGGATGACCTACTTCGTCGTCACGGCTTGGTGGCGATGGCCTCGCCGAAGGCGATGGCGCCCAGCGCTCCCGGATGGTCTCGCCACTTCGCCTGGTCGACCTTCCACGTGTCGAACTGTTCTTGGGTGGCCAGCCCCACGGCCGTGGCGGCGGCCATCACCTTGGGGGAGAAGAACCACTCGGTGATCACAGCGTCGAGCACGGCTCTGGCTTCGGGGGTGCTGAACATGTCGACCGAGGCAGTCGCCCGGATGTCCGTGAATCCGCCGTCCAGCAGCTTGGCTTTGAGTTCCCTTCCCATCTGGGGATGCCCGCCGTTGGCGATCACCAGCTTCGTGAACGTCTCCCATGCTCCCGCCAGGCTGTAGGCGGGTTCCGAGAAGCTGGACGCAGCTATCAGCTCGCGGCAGGAGATGATCCCGCCGGGCTTCAGAACCCTCCTGACCTCCGCCAGGACGGCATCGGTGTCCGGAACGTGCATCAGGACGGTATGGCAGTGGGCCACGTCGAACGTGTTGTCGTCGAAGGGAAGATCGGTGGCGTCCCCCACCTGGAAGGAGGCGTTGGCGTGCCCGCCGGCTCCGGCAGCGGCGCGGGCCATCTCGATCTGAGAACTCTCGATATCGATGCCGTGGAACTCACCGGGCTCCACGGCCCTGGCCAGACCCACCGACAGGGTCCCGGGCCCGCAGCCGAAGTCGAGCACGCTGAGTCCGGGCTCGAGGTGGGGGAGCAGGTGTCTGGCATGCGTCTCCGCGCTCCGCCAATGGAGCATCTGCAGGAAGTCCTCGTCATAGCCCATCGTGTATGTCGATGCCGGCTCCGGCATGCTGGCTCCTTCTGTTCGCGGCCGGCGTGCATTATCGCCGGGAGCGGTGGGTACCGGGTACATGGGCTCGATGCCCGGCGAGCCCGGCTCCTTCGATGCCCACCCCGACGCCGGGCACGACGAGTACGGGTGCGATGGATCCGGGGAACCCGGCCGTATACTGCTGTAATCCCTCGCCGTGCCGGTAGGGCGGGTTCGGCCTTGCGGGCGACCCTGGGTACGGCTACGAATCGAGGTAGGGGGTTTCGCATGGCCGATTGGGCTTGGACGCTGATCGTCTTCTCGCTGTACTTCGTCGTCCTGATCGGCATCGTGGTCTACCGGTCGGACCGCGTGGCGAACATGGGTGACTACGTCCTGGGCGGGCGAAGGCTCGGCGCCTTCACCATCGCCCTGAGCGCCGGTGCTTCCAACGCCAGCGGCTGGACCATGCTGGTGTTGCCGGCGCTGGCCTTCGCCGGCGGTCTCTTGCACCTCTGGACCGTGGCCGGTCTCGTGGCGGGCATCTGGGCGGTGTGGATCGTCATGGCCAAACGGCTCCGGCGCTACACCATCACGGCCGACGATGCGCTGACCATCCCGGAGTTCTGGGAGAAACGCTTCGGGGACACCTCCGGGACGTTGCGCGGCCTGGCCGCCGCGATCAGCCTCTACTTCATCACGCTCTACGTCTGCTCGGGGCTTATCGCGGGCGCCAAGCTCCTCGAGGAAGTCTTCGACCTGGATCCCACCGGCACGGCCCACAACATGGCGATCCTCGTCACCCTGCTCGCCCTGCTGTTCTACACGTTCATGGGCTTTGTCGCCGTGTCCCGGACCGATGTCTTCCAGGCCCTCCTCATGCTGGGTGGGTTCGTCATCATCGCCTTGACCCTCACTCTGAACACGAGCAACCCCTTCCAGGGTCTCGAGAGTGCCGCTCCCGGGTTCTGGAACCCGTTCACGGACGCAGCCGGAGACGGACTGGGATGGACGCCCTACGCATCCGCCCTCGGCTGGGGACTGGGCACCTTCGGAGCCCTCAGGCTCCTGGCGCGGTTCATGGCCATAAGGGAAGAACGGCTGATTCCTCGTAGTACCTACACAAACGTGGGCTGGGCGGCGCTCGTGTTCTCGTTCGGGCTGCTGGCGGGCCTGGTCGCCGCGCCGGCCCTCGCCGCGCGAGGTGTGGACATTCCCGACTCGGAGCGGCTCTACCTGGTGGTCTCGTCGGTCTTCTTCCACCCGATCGTGGGGGGCCTGCTGCTGACGGCCGTGGTGGCGGCCGTCATGAGCACCGCCGACTCGCAACTGTTGCTGGCATCCGCCGTCGCTTCCAGAGATTTGCCATGGCTCAAGCGGATCACGGAGCGGATGCGGGCCGAGCGGCAGGTAACGGTGGGGAGGCTGTTGCTCGTCGCGGTCGGCGTGGTGGCCGCGGTGATCTCGATCCTCTCTCCGGAGTCGGTGTTCGCCCTGGTCTCATTGGCCTGGGGCGGTATGGGCGCAGCCTTCGGCCCGGTAACCGTCATGGCCCTGTACTGGAGGCGCTTCAACCTGGCCGGGGCCTTCACCGGCGTCATCTCGGGCACCGTGTTCTCCACCTTCTGGTGGCTGATGGACCTGGGCAACCAGGGCCTGCTCAGCCTGACCGAGTCTCTCGGGCTGGCGTCCGCGGTCAGGAGCCTCACCGAGATCGGTGTGTGGGAGATCAACCCGGCCGTTCCCGGCTTCGCGGCGGCAACGGCCCTGGCCATCGTGGTGACCCTGGCGACGGCTCCCCCGTCCGAGGAGATCACACGGTTATTCGACGAGGTCAACAGCCCCGACTGGGTGGACCCGACCCACGCTCCGGCGCGTTAGGGAGCATCCTGGCCGCGTAGCGCAACGCACTCCTTGACCAGGCCGGCCGATCGAGTCTTCAGTGCTCCGGGCCTCGGTCTCGGGAAGGTGGACTCCTAGACCGGGACCGCGTCCAGCACCCGAGCGATGGAGGCCGGCCGGTCGAGCACGTTGAAGTGGACGGTTTGCATGCCCACCTTCTCGGCGCCGGCGATGTTGACGGGCTGGTCATCCACGAACAGCACCCGGTCGGCGGGCAGTCCTATGCGATCGAGCAGGCGCAGGTAGCCGCGGGGATCGGGCTTGAGGATGCCGGTGTTCGAAAGATCGACGAAGGGATCGAAACGGTCGAGTACCTGCATGCGCTCGATCCACGCCGGGTCGTGGAACCGGCTCAGGTCGTTGGTGAGGACCGCCACCCGCATTCCCATGGAGCGGAGCGTGCTCTGCAGTTCCCAGGTCTCGGGGCGGATCACCTCCTCCCGGGGGGCGTCGAACAGGGCGTCGATGAAGCTGCGCAGGCGGTCCGGGCCGGCCCCGATCATCTCGGCGTGGCGGTCCGCCTGGCGATGCCAGTATTCGAGTTCCGTGAACTCCCCGGCCCGGAACCTCCGCCAGAGGGGGTCGGCATCCGGGTCGAAGGGACCGGCCAGATCGATGCTGCCCCGCGGTAGGTCGAGCCGGTCCTCCAGCCCGGCCGCCATCTCGAACGGGGTCCGGATGACCACCCCACCGAAGTCGAAGGCCACTGCGTCAACTGCCATCAGGCCAACAAGTTAACCGGAAGCTCGGCCGGTTCCGGTCCGGGCGCTCGCATGGCCGGCTCAGCGGTTCCTGTGCAGGATGACGGTCATCTCTGACGGGATGCCCTGCTGGGCGCCCTCTAGCGCCCTGGTCATGGCGAGGGCTGCCTCGGCGATGGTCGACACCGCGCTGGCACCCTCACTGCTCAGGAACGAGCCCTGATGCTTCCTGCGGAGGAGGCTGTACAGCTCCCGACCCACTCTCTGACCTTCGAGCTCGCTCAGCGCTCGCCGGTGAACTTCGGTGTCGAGATCGGCATCGCCGGACCTCGGAACCCTGATTTCGATTGACCAATTGCCCATGCCGGGCAACGTATGTGGTTTCCGGGACCTTTTCAAGACCCTTGATCAGCAGCTCGTGCCGCGCACCGAGGTCCGTGCTGGTGGGGTACAAGGAGTGGTCGATGTCTGGCTATACAGCCCGATCAGGCTGAGAGGGCAGCTCCGATGCCGATGACCACCACGAGGATGAGGATCAGAACTATGCCCGCCAGGGAGATCACCAAGCCGGCAATCGCCATCCCGCGATTGGGCGCTCCCCGGTTGGCGTTCCTCAGGCCGATGATCGAGAAGATCAGTCCCAGAACCCAGCACACGAAGTTGACTCCGGGGAGCCACGAGACCACCAGCGCACAAATCGCGAGCACCAAGCCCGCTATCGCCATCCCGTTACTGGCTGGAGCGTCCTGGCCCTGCGTTCCTCCGGACGGATTGTCCATAGCGTTCCTTTCATCCCGGATGCGGTGCCGTGAGCTTAGGTGCACTTCCTGCCACGGCGGTGGCAAGCCGGCTGACGATGGCCGGCCCGTGAGCGCGCAGCGGGTCTGATCAGTGGCCGATAGCGCGGTTGGATCCGGTGGGTTCCTCGATCAGCTCCAGGGCGGCGGCGTCGATCATGTGGTAGGACTCTTCCTCGCTCGGGAACGAGCCCCGGCGGACGTCCCGGATCCAGCGATCTATCGCTGCTATGGCCTCTCCGGACATTTCGGCGTAGCGCCGGACGAACTTGGGGTAGTGCCCGAAGTTGAGACCTAGCATGTCATGCATCACCAGCACCTGCCCGTCGGTGTCCGACCCGGCGCCTATCCCGATCGTGGGCACGGTCACCCGGCGGGTGATGGCCTGAGCCAGGAGGGCGGGGACACCCTCGAGGACAAGGGCGAACACCCCGGCCTCCTCAAGGGCCAGGGCGTCCGCTATCAGCCGCCTGGCGTCCTCCAGCCTCCTCCCTCGGATCAGGTAGCCACCGGCCGCATGGACCGACTGGGGGGTCAGCCCGATGTGTCCCATCACCGGGATCTCGGCCGAGACGAGCTTGCGGATCATCTCGACCCGGGGCGTGCCTCCTTCGAGCTTGACGGCCTCGGCTCCGCCCTCCCGGACCAGCCGGGCGGCGTTGCGCAAGGTCTCCTCAGGGCTGACATGGAAGGTCATCCACGGCATGTCGGCTACCAGCAGGGCATTGGGGCGGGCTCGTGCCACCGCGGAGGTGTGGTGGATCATGTCGTCGAGGGTGACCTCGTTGGTGGTCTCGTATCCGAGAACCACGTTGGCCACCGAGTCGCCCACCAGGATGATGTCGACCCCGGCCTGATCCGCCACCTTGCCGCCGGGGAAGTCGTAGGCGGTGAGCATCGTCAGCGGTTCCCCGCCCTTCCGGGCCCGCACGGCCGGAGCGGTTACCTTTTTGCGGATGCCACCGGGCGGGTGGCTCGACGTAGTGTTCGACATAACTGCTCCTTCTCCCCACCATCGAGGTTGGGGGACACCTCCCGGCTCCAGAGTCGTCACTGGCGGCCGGAGAGCAAATGGTCATCTTGTGAACCGTGAGAGGAATTGGCCCGCCTACCCGGGTCGCGCCTTCCGTCCGGTCTACCGGTCAGTCTAGTGGTCTGCCTGCAGAACGGCCGCGCGGTATGGCGTCGGCAGCGGTGTTTCTTGCAAGGCCCGCTGACGAAGGGGTACTCGCATCGGTACGTTGAGGAGGCGGAACGCAGCGAGGGGCGCCGGTGCCTGCCAGAGTAGGCCTGGTTGTTGTTGACAGAATTGGACCTTGCAGTGCAGTTGCCAAGACCACTCAGATGACATAGAATCACAGCTGGCTAGAGCAGGCACTTGTTACAGCGTGGGGGTCAACATGTCGAACGAAGTCATCCTGACCGAGGACCTGCTCATGGAGCGGCTCCGCGAAGCCGGACTCCGCCTTACCCTTCCGAGAAGGGCCGTACTTCGCGCCCTGGCGGCGAGTGACGAGCCGTTCGTGAGTGCACGGATGATCATGGATCACGTTCACGAGACCGCGGGCCGGATGGAAGCGTCGACCGTCTACCGGATCCTCGACGATCTGGCCCGGATCGGGCTGGTTCACCACATATCACTGGGCAACGGGCGGTCGGGAAGATGGCACATCACGCTTGACCACGACCACGAACATCTCGTGTGCGAAGCGTGCGGTAGGACCATCGAGGTGTCTCACACCGAGTTCGCCCCACTCTTCGAGCTCCTCTCGAGAAAGTACGGATTCCAGACCAGCCCACACCATTTCGCAATCGTGGGCTCCTGTGAGGAGTGCGGCCCGCAAAACGACCATCCTCATCCACGGGGCAGCGGTTAGCCCGGTTTCCGTCCCTATCCGAGAACTCGCTCTACCGCCGGTCGGTTACCAGCCTCGGGCGATCCACTCGGGCAACTCCGGCTTCTCGGTCCCGATGGTGGTCTTGGTCGGGCCGTGTCCCGGATAGACGTCGGTGCTCTCATCGAGGGTGAACAGCCGGTCCTTGATGCTCTTGATGATCTGGTCGAAGTCCCCACCCTCGTACTCGGTAGCGCCTGGGCCGCCCGGGAACAAAGTGTCCCCGGAGAAGAGCACGCCCGGACTGAGGAAGCACACCGATCCGGGCGTGTGGCCGGGCGTATGCATGGTCAGCAGGCTGGTCTCGCCCAGAGGGATCACCTCCCCGTCGGCCAGCGCGGTCGGAGCGACCCGAGTGGTTCGCGCCGCCAACTCGTGATCGGCGGGGTGGAGGAGGAAGGGAACGCCGAGGGTGTCGACCACCGGGGCCACGGCCCTCAGGTGGTCGTGGTGGCCATGCGTGGTGAGCAGGGCCTCCACCTCCACACCGTCGGCCAGCTCGAGAATCCGATCCGGTTCGGCGGCGGCGTCGATGATCACTCCCCGACCGGTTTGGGCGCACGCCACCACGAAGGCGTTGTTGGCGTATTCGCCCACCAGCGCCGCCCTGGTCAGGATGGTGCCGTTGTCAAAGGTCCAACTCATGGCGGCGACTCTAGACGAATCGCCGGCTCGCCCGCATTGGTGAGGCTCTCACGGAACACGATGGTCCATCCGGGGTGTTCCCGATCCTCGACCGGGCGGCCTTTCTCCCGCAACAGCGGCGATACATGGCGGATCGGACGGAGCAACTGAGAGGACGTGTCACACCCCTTCGATACGTTGCCAATCGCCAAGCACCTACACCGGCCGATGCGTCTACCGATCGGAACGGCCGGCCCGGAGGGAACAAATGGGGCTTCATGGAGCGAACCGCCGAACCCGGCAGCCAGCCGGGCATGGCCCAACACGCTCCGAACCAGGACAGGTGGTGGCGGGGGAGGGCCCGGCGGAGCACCGGATTTTCGCGACTTCTCGAACTTTGGGCAGAGGGCACCGTGTGTGGCGTTCTGATCCTCAGGTACAGGGCACCGTGTGTGGCGTTCTGATCCTCAGGTACAGGGCACCGTGTGTGGCGTTCTGATCCTCAGGTTCGGTAGAGGCGGTGGTAGGCGGCGAACATGGCCTCGGGGTCGGTTTCCACCACCAGCACGCTGACACCCGGTCGTGACCTCGCCCCTCGCAGCGCTTCCACCAGGTTGGCCGGCTCGATCCGTTCGGCCGTCACGCCGAAGCCGCCGGCCACGGCCACCAGGTCGTGGTCGTGGGGGGTGACGAAGAGTTCCCGAGCCTGCTGGTAGGCGGCCTCCGCGCCGGACTCCCGGAGGGATCGGAGGTAGGGGAGCATCTCGAAGATGGCGCCTCCCCGGTTGTCGAGCACGACGATCGACAGATCCACCCCCAGCGATCGGGCCGCGGCCAGCGATCCGGCATCGTGGAGGAAGGTCAGGTCCCCCACCAGGGCGGTGACCCGCCTTCCGAGTCCCAGGGCCGCGCCGGCTGCCGACGCCAGCGCACCGTCGATCCCGCACGCACCCCTGTTGCCGAACACGGCCGCGCCGCAGCCCGGCTCCAGCATGGCGTTCACATGGCGCACCGGCATGCTGGAACCCACCCAGACCAGGGCCTCGTTGTCGAGCACGTCCGCTGTCAGGGCCAGCTCGGTGTCGGGGTGGTGGGTGCGCTCGTAGCGGCGCCGCTCTCGGCCCCCGAGCTCAGCGGATCGCCAGGCACCGGTCCAGGCGCCGTCCAGCGGTGAGGGCGACGCCCGCTCCAGGAGCGGTGCGATCGGATCGCGCAGGACGGCTTCCGGACCGGCTGCCGTCCACCGGAAGTCCGGATCCAGGACGACCTCGGGTGCTCGGAGCCCTTCCAGCCAGTTCTGGGTGATCGTGCCCGTGGGCATGCCGCCGACTCGGATTACCGCGTCAGGGGTCTGCAGGGCTGAACTCCGGTCCCCGACCAGCACGTCACCGGTGGTCACCAGGTTCTCGCTGGCGCGGCTTCGCAGTCCCGACATCCCGTCGGCCAGGATCGGCCAACCGGCCAGTGCCGCCAGTCGATACACGGCCTCCCGCTCGGCCTGGCCGGTCTGTCTGGGACCCACCACGATCACTCCGTTGTCGGCCCGGTCCATGAAACCTTCCAGCGTCTTCACGGACGGTCCGAGCACCCGCTTCCCCCCGGACTCCGGTAACGACATCTCGAGTGATGGTCCGGTGTCGAGCCGCTCCGGGGGCTCCAGCGGCTTGTCGAACGGGACGTTCAGATGAACCGGACCGGCGTTGGGCGGGTAGGCGGCCCCCAGCACGCGCAGCACCTCACCGGCCACCCACTCGCGATCGCACTCGTGCGCCACCGCAAGGTTTGCGGAGGCGCGCACCGCCGAGCCGTAGAGCCCGATCTGGTTGATGGTCTGGGGAGCGTCCCGATCCAGGAAACCGGGCGGGCGGTCGGCGGTGACGACCACTAGCGGCACCCGACCTCGATCGGCCTCCACCACGGCCGGCAGGTAGTTGGCGGCCGCCGATCCGGAGGTGCAGACCATGGCGGCCGGTTCTCCGGTGGCTCTGGCCGATCCCAGGGCCGTGAACCCGGCGGAGCGCTCATCGAGCACCACCTCAGTGGGCGGGCCACTGTCGCTCACCGCCAGGACCAGCGGCGTGGAACGGGAGCCCGGGGAGATGATCACCCTGGCCACGCCCCCCTCGACGAGGGCGGCAGCGATGGTGTCGGCGGTGGCGTAGGCTCGCCGCCGGTGATCGGTCATACCGGAGGGAGAGAGGGGAGGAGCGCTCCCAGCTTCAGATCGGTCTCCAGGAGTTCCTTCTCCGGTTGCGATGCCGAGACGATACCTGCGCCCGCGAAGAGGCTGGTCCGGTTGCCATCGATCAGGCAGGACCGCAGGGCGGTATGGAACTCGCCGTTCCCGGACAGGTCGCAATAGCCCACCGGCCCGGCATACCAACCCCGGTCGAAGGGCTCGTGGGCCGTGATCCAGCTCGTGGCCCGGTCCCGGGGCAGGCCTCCCACCGCCGGGGTGGGATGGAGGGATCCCACCACGTCCAGGACGCCGGTTCCGACCGGCGCCACCGCGCTGATCGGCGTGGCTAGATGGAGGATGCCCGGCAACTCGAGAACTCCGGTCCGTTCCGGGGGATCCAGCGCGAAGCCCCGGTCCGACAGCCGGCGCATGAGCTCGGAGCGGACGTGGGCGTGCTCCTCGAGTTCCTTCGAATCGCTCAGGAGAAGGCGCGCCAGGCGCCTGTCCTCCGACCCGGACGACCCCCTCGGCGCGGTTCCGGCCAGAGCGAGCGTCCTGACCGTCAACCCATCGACCCGGGCCAGCAACTCGGGAGTGGCGCCACAGAACACGGCGCCTCCGGGTCGGGCAAAGGCGAAGATGACACAACCGCCGTGGATCCGGCGCAGAGCGGCCAGGAAAGGCCCGAGGTCCGGCCGGTGATCGACATCCAGCCTGCGGGCCAGGGTCACCTTCTTCAGGTCTCCGTCCCGTATCAACCGGATCGCATCCCCGGCGCCGGACAGGTAGACCGGATCGCTCAGGTCGATGTCGTCGGCACGCCGGGCGTCCGTCACCCCGGGAGCGACCCGCCCCGGCGCCACGCGGTGGGCGGCCCGGATCCGCCCGATCAACGCTCCGGCGACCGCGGCGGGATCGGCGCCGGCGAGAACCTCGGTTGCCGCGATCCACACCCGGTTGCCGGGGTCCCGCCGGATGTAGGCCAGCTCGGGAAGCACGAGCCGCCCGGCCGGGAATCCCGGCCAAGCGCCGCCCGGGGCGAACGAGAAGCCCCCGACCAGGAGCGGGGCCCGCTCCGCTCCTTCGAGCGCCGCCGGGTGGGTCCGGCTCGCGAGGTCACGCACGGCGGCCGAGGCGGTCCCGAACCGTCCGGCGTCCGCCAGGGTCTCGATCGTGTGCGCCTCCCCGGCGGCCGCCATTGCGAAGCCGCGCTCCGGCGTCTCCCAGTAGGCGAAGGGCGGCCCGGCCTCCAACGCTATGGCGAGCGCATCGCTCTCCTGCGCGGGCGCTGCCAGGGTGACTATCGAGGGACGCCCCGAGACGGCGGCGCGGGCGGCGGCGCGGGCGACGCGTTGCTCCAACCGCCCGTGGCCGGTCATCGCCACTCGGTGTGGATCACCATCTGACGTTCCTCGATGTCCTCGAGGGCCTTGACCAGGGCAGCGTCCTCCGATTCGTCCAGCCGTTCCTTGACCCGGGTGATCACCGTGTGGTGGAAGTGCTGCGCGACCAGACGGGTGACGTGGACCACGAGAGTCCGGAACATCTCGGCCAGTTCGACGGGCCGGTGGGGCTGGTTGTCGCGGATGTGGTCGTTGAACAGGTCGATGGCGGCGTCCACCACGCTCTCCACCGATGTGGCGTGCCGGGCCGCCAGGGCCGCCAGCTTGTCGAGGGGGAACCCGGCCTCCAACAGCGACATACCGGCGGCCAGCATCGGCGCCACGTCGGGAGCGAATCGTTCCTCCTCGCCGTCGCCGAGGGGCTGGATGAGGCCGGCCGACACCGCGATGTCCACCAGATGGGGGGGAAGCCCGGATCGCTCGGCGAGCTCGGCCCGCCCCAGGCCGACAGTGGCCCCGGCCAGGGATTCCAGGAGCGGATGCCCTGACTCGTCCAGGAGGCGCTTGATCTGGGCCAGGGTGAAGCCGTCATCGGCGAGCGCTCGGATGGTTCGCAAACGGGTCAGGTGGGCGCTCCCGTACACCACCGAGCGGCCATCCCGGTCGGTGGGAGGCAGGAGGCCCATCCCCTGGTAGTAGCGGACGGTGTCGACCCCGACCCCGGCCTCGGCAGCCAGTTGCTCCACCCGGTATGCCGTATCTTCGCGAGCCATAGCTCCCACTCTAGGAGTGATCGCTCACAACTTCCGCTTCGATGCGGTCAGCCGGACTCCAGTCCCAGCGACTCCTCGGCCCGGTCGAGCCGCTGGCCTCCCAGGAGAACGGGCGCGAACAGGTCTCCGTAGCGGGCGATCCGGTCCCAGATCGTGGCGATGGTGAGGCTCGCAGGATCGATGGAGCCCAACTCGTCCCACCGGAGCGGCGTGGAGACCGGCGCGCCGGGGCGCGGCCGGACCGAGTAGGCCGCCGCGATGGTGGCCCCGGCCCTGTTCTGGCCGGAGTCGATGTACACCTTCCCCGCACGGTTGGGGATGTGGCGATCCATGGTCACGTTCTCCGGGTTGGCGGCGGCCAGCAGATGGCCGAGCCGCTGCACGAACATCCTGACCCGGGCGTAGTCGTGGACCGGGTCGAGAGGTACGTGGACGTGGATGCCTCTCGATCCGGAGGTCTTCGGGTATCCCCTCAACCGGAGGTGGCTGAGGGCTTCTCGCAGGAGGCCGGCGACAGCCACCACCTGGTCCCAGCTCGAGCCTACGGCGGGGTCGAGGTCGAACACCGCGAAGTCCGGGGTGTGGAGGGACCGGGCCCGGGAGAGCCAGGGGTGGATCTCGATGCAACCCATGTTGGCCAGCCACATGAGGGACTCGGGCCGGTCGGCGGTCACGTACTCGATCACCGCACCCCGATGGGCCGAGTCGATCGGGACCAGCGGCATCCAGGCCGGCTGGTGGCCGGGGGCCTGCTTCTCGTAGAAGGATGCGGCCTCGGCGCCGTCGGGGAACCGGGCCATCACGATCGCCCGGTCCTCCAGGTGGGGGAGCAGCACGGGCGCAGCCGAGGCGTAGTAGGAGATCAGGTCGCCCTTGGTGTAGCCGTCGGGAAAGAACTGCTTGTCGAGGTTGGAGAGCCGCAGGGGGTAGTCGTAGCCGGCCAGGGCGTAGCCCTCTTTGGTCTCCGAGGCCTTTGGCACGGTCGGGAAGGAGACGCGGCCGCTGGCGGCGGGCCGTCCGGGTGTCTCGGGCTTGGTCACGGACGCCAGCGCGCCCTCGATCTCCGTCCGGATCCTGCGATGGGACGGCTCGTCGCGGGACTCGGAGATGACGGTCATCCGGAATCCGGCCCGGTGCACCGCCTCGACCAACGGCGTGACCCGGAGGTCGCCCCGGCCGTAGGGGAGGTGGCGGATCTCGCCGGTCTCGTCGTACAGGACATCGCTGAACTGGGTGTGGAGCGGATCGATCTTCCATCCGGCGAAGTTCTCCCGCAGGAAACCGAGCACCGCCTCGAACGCCTCGACCGACCGCAGACCGCCGCCGCTGATGGCATGGACGTGGGCCCAGTCGATGACCGGCCGCACGAACGGGTACTCCGCCCCGAGGAGGGCGATGTCGCCCAGGCTCCCCATCTGGGAGACGCGCCCGGTGGTCTCGAGGCCCAGACCCACCCCGAGGTCGGACACCTGGGGAGCCAGGTGATCGAGATGGCGCCGGATGGTGTCCATCAGGAAGCCCGGCTCCTCCTTGCGCCGCCCGCCCGGATGGGCCACCACCACCCGGGCGTCCATATCGGCGGCCAGCTTCATCGTGTGCTCGATCGCTCCCCGGCATCTCCGCGCCCGGTCCTCGTCGGTAAGGGTGAGGACCGCGAAGTAGGGGGCATGGATGGAGAGGGGGATCCCCCGCTCCGCAGCCTCCTTCCCGAAGGATCTGCAGCGCCGCTCGTTCCACGGGAAGGACCTGGTGAACGCCAGCTCGAAGGCCTGGTAGCCCTGCTCCACGAGCCCGTCCAGGAACTCCTCGTCCGGCATTGCCGGCGGCGGCATCCCCGAGTATCCGAACGTGATCACCGAGCCAGCCTATCGCTCCCGAGCGCGGCGGAGTGGAGGCTCATGAAATGCCCTGGTGGTCACTACTCTGCCGGTTGGGCCTGTAGCTCAGTAGGCAGAGCAGCGGACTTTTAATCCGAAGGTCGCGGGTTCGATTCCCGCCGGGCCCACAAAGTTTCTGTTGGTTTCTGACAGTTTCAGAACCACTCAAAGCACCAGGTCACAGGTAATTCCTGAAACTTCCACTCACCGAGTCACGTGCGTTGGCACGGCGTCGGTTGTTCCTTGACAACCCGTCCCGT
>JAPPGV010000036.1 GCA_028821235.1 bacterium | reverse complement strand
CCTTGACGGGATGCGGCACGCCGATGGCCGCCGCCATCACCACGCCGGGATGGGCCACCGCGGCCGATTCGATCTCCGCCGGGCCGATCCGCTTGCCGGCGATGCTCAGCGTGTCGTCCGAGCGTCCGTGCAGGTACCAGAAGCCGTCCTCGTCCACCGATGCCCAGTCGCCGTGGACCCAGATGTCCGGCCAACGGTTCCAGTAGGTGTCGAGGTACCGGTCGTCCTTGCCCCAGAAACCCCGGGTCACACCCGGCCATGCCTTGGAACAGACCAGCTCCCCGACCTCGCCCCTCAGAGGGTTTCCCTCCTGGTCGTACACGTCGATCGCCATACCGAGGGCCGGACCTCCTAGAGAGGTCGGCTTGATGCCCTGCAACATGTTGACCGACAGCAGGCAGGCGCCGACCTCGGTCCCGCCCGAGATGTTGATGATCGGGACCCGCTCGCCCCCGACTTCCCGGAACAGCCACCACCACGGGTCCGGATTCCAAGGCTCGCCGGTCGATCCGATGGCCCGGAGGGTGGACAGGTCGCATGCGGCGGCATGGTCGGCGCCGTGGGGCTGGAGGGCGCGGATCAGGGTGGGGGATATGCCAAGGACCGTGATGCCCAGGGACTCGACCAGCTGCCAGGTCCGCCCGGTCGTCGGGTAGTCCGGAGCACCGTCGTAGCAGCCCAGGGAAGCGCCGTTGCTGAGGCCGGCCACCACCATCCACGGCCCCATGATCCAGCCCATGTCGGTCATCCACATCACCCGGTCTCCGGGCGCTATCTCGAACTGGAACGCGCCCTCGACCGCCAGCTTGACGGCCAGGCCACCGTGAACGTGGACCACGCCCTTGGGTTTTCCTGTGGTGCCCGAGGTGTAGGCCAGCAGTACCGGATCCTCGCTCCTCGTGGCAACCGCGCCCATGCGCGGGGCGGCCTCGAGCGACTCCTCCCACCAGCGGTCCCGTCCGGCTGTCCAGGGCGTATCGGGTTGTCCCAGGTTCGAGACCACGATCACGTTGGGCGTGACGCCCGCCGCCTCGATCGCCCGGTCGGCTGTTTCCTTCATACCGATGGGATTGCCCCGACGGGTGTATCCGTCCGCGGTCACCATCACCGCGGGTTGCGAGGCCTCCAGCCGGGAGGCGACCGCCTCGGTACCGAATCCGGAGAAGATCGGCACGTAGATGGCTCCGATCCGGGCGGCCGCCAGCATCGACACCACGGCCTCCGGGGTCATGGGAAGGTAGACGGCCACCGTGTCGCCCTTGGCGGCGCCCGCCTCCGCCAGGGCGCCGGCCGCCCGTTCAACCGACTCCAGCAACTCACCGAAGCTGTAGCTGCGCTGCGTTCCGTCCTCCTGTTCCACCACCAGGGCGGTCCGCTCGGGATCTCGGGCTACCCAGCGATCGACGCAAACCTCCGAGATGTTGATCTCCCCGCCCGAGAACCACCGGGGAAACTGGATCCCGTCGCTGGTGTCGACGAGGGTGTGATAGGGCTTCGAGAACGGGATGCCCAGATAGCCGATGGCCGCCTCCCAGAACCACTCCGGATCGGCGATCGAGCGCCCGACCAGGTCCTGGTAGGTGTCGATCCCGTGGCGAGCCATGAAGTCGGCGGTGCGGGAGCGCGCCACCTCCGCAGCTGAGGCCTTCCAGACGATCGGTTGCCTGTCCATATGGGGTGATTCCTGTTCTAGTCCGGCGGTCTACTCTATCGGCGGGAGCGGCACGGGCCGGCTCGGTGTCTCAACCGGATTCCCCCTCCCCGTTAGTCTTCCGGCATGGAGCACCAGGCCGGAAGCCGGAAGCACGACGGCATGCCCCCGTGGATACCTCGGGTCATCGTGCTGGTGGTGCTGGCCTCTCTCGGCACCTACCTTCTGGTGTGGTCGGTCGTCCGGCTGAGGGGTTTTCTCCTGGCGTTGCTGCTCTCGCTATTCGCCTCCTTCGCGCTGGAGCCGGGTGTCGACTTCCTGGCCAGGCGGGGACTGCGCCGGGGGTTGGCCACCAGCGTGGTGTTCGCGGCGGCCTTCGTAGTCGGTCTGGTGTTCGCCGCGGTCACATTCCCGCCGATGGTGGTGGAGATCGCCTCCCTCATATCGAACGTCCCCGCCTGGTTGACCGACCTGACGGCTTTCCTGAACGAACGGTTCGGTCTCAACCTGAACCTCTCCAACGTGTCGGCCGGGATGATCGACCTCCAAGGATCGTTCCAGACCTACGCCGCGTCCGTGGCGACCGGCGTGCTGGGGGTGGGCGCGCAGGCTGTCAACCTGTTGCTGCAGCTCTTCACCATGGCGCTGTTCACCTTCTACCTGCTGGCGGACGGGCCCCGCTTCCGCAGGACGGTGCTGTCGCTGGTGCGTCCCGAGCGCCAGGCCGAGGTGAGCCGCATCTGGGAGATCGCGATCCGCAAGACCGGCGGCTACGTCTACTCCCGTGCCCTCCTGGCCCTGATCTCGGCGGTGTTCACCTACGTCTTCCTCCTGATCGTGGGGGTCCCGTACGCCCTGGCGCTGGCGGTGTGGGTTGGGGTGGTCAGCCAGTTCATCCCGGCTGTGGGTACCTACCTGGCCGCGCTGGTTCCGGTGCTGGTGGCCCTGACCGTGCGGCCCATCACCGCGGTGGTCGTGATCGTCGGGCTGGTGGTCTACCAGCAGATCGAGAACATCGTCCTCTCTCCCCGTATCACCGCCCGCACGATGTCGCTCCATCCCGCGGTGGCGTTCGGGTCGGTGCTGGTCGGTACCTCGCTCCTCGGCGTGGTCGGCGCGCTGGTGGCCCTTCCGGCAACCGCGATCATCCAGGCGTTCATCTCCACCTACGTCGAGCAGCACCACGTGGACGAGGAGCACCTCGGTGCGGCCTCTGAGCAGCCCGCGGGTGTCGAAGGGCCGCCCGCCGGAGACGGGGCGGACAGCTGAATACCTCCGGTGAGGATCGATTTCCAGATTCCAGGGTGTTCCTTTAATATAGGAACTTCTTCCCTATGTAAAGGAATAACGGAAATGTTGTTCCAGCCCCCTGCACCCGACAATGCGGAACTGGAGGTGGTCGCCGCGATCGATGGTGTCCGGCATCGCCTGCGATATCAACTGTACGAACCGCGCCGATGGGGTGGGCTACTCCGGAGGCTTCTGGAAGCCGACTCCATCCGGGCATCGACCGGCATCGAAGGCCATCATGTGAGCCGTGATGATGCGGTGGCGTCTGTGGATAGGGCCGAGCGGTTCGATGCATCCGACCCCGACTGGGCGGCTCTGGCCGGTTACCGGGATGCTATGGGATACGTCATCCAGATGAGCGACGATCCTCATTTCTCCTACAGTGACGGGTTGCTCCGCAGCCTCCACTACATGATGATGCAGCACGATCATGACAAGCTCCCTGGCCTGTACCGACCTGGTCCTATCTTCGTGGGTGACTACGAAGGTCCGGCTAGCGAGATGGTGCCCGGGCTGATGCGGGAACTCGCCGAGCGGCTCAACGAGGCCGGCGACAAGAGCCCACCGATCGTGCAGGCCGGAATGGCGCACCTCAACCTGCTGATGATCCATCCCTTCAAGGACGGGAACGGTCGGATGGCGCGCGCCCTACACACGCTGGTCATGGGCCGCAACGGCACGCTGGATCCCTGGTTCTCGAGCATCGAGGAGTATCTCGGGATCAACACGCCTCGCTACTACAGAGTGCTGGCCGAGGTGGGGGGGACCGGCTGGGCGCCGGAGCGCGATGCTCGACCCTGGATTCGGTTCGTCCTCGGCGCCCACTACCACCAGGCGCACTCGATGGAGTGGCGGATCGAGGAGTCGAACCGCGTGTGGGCAACCGTGGACCGGGTGCGTGCCGAGGCCGGCTTGGACGAACGGAACATGGGTTCGCTGTTCGACGCGGCGGAGGGGTACCGGGTGCGGCGGTATCGGCACGTCGCCTACGCCGACACAAGCGAGCGCGTGGCATCGGCCGATCTCAGGAAGCTGGTGGATCTCGGGCTGCTACGACCGGTGGGAGAGCGGCGGGGCCGCTACTACCTAGCGTCGGAGCAGTTCCTGTCGCGCGTGGCGGAGGCGCGAACGTTCCGACCACAGATACCCGACCCTTTCGGCTCGGTCTGATCGTCCGGCGTAGTCTTCTCCGGCTGTGGCCGGCTCCAAGCACGCTGTACTCGTCTACCGTTCCTGGTAGCCAGAGAGGAGGGGCAGTGGCACAGTTCGATATCGATGCGATGCTGGAACGCTTCCGAAACCGCGCCGAAGCCGTGCGCCAGCGTCCCCTGCCCCCGGTGGCGGGCGAGGGCCGGAGGGCGTTCATAGAGCAGGCCGAGACGGACTACACCGATTTCGCCCTGGTCGGCGGGGCGGTCTGGTCGGTGGAGCAGGATCACCTGGTCCTGAGGATCCCGCTCGCAGGGGGGTAGCCGATGGACGTGAGCGCCTGGATCGGGTCGCTGCGCTCCGAGGGCCGGCGCATGGCCACTGTGGCTGCCGGCCTGTCCCTGGATGATCCGGTGCCAACCTGTCCCGAGTGGAACGTGCGGCAGTTGTTGCGCCACACCGGCTGGGTGCACCGATGGGCGGGCACGATGGTCCGGGATGCCAGGCCGGAGCCTCCCGGCCGTGAGGATATGCTCCCCGGCGGCTGGCCCCCCGACGGAGGGCTGGTGGACTGGTTCCGGGAGGGTCACGCGCGGCTGGTGTCGGCCCTGGAGTCGGCCCCCGACGATCTCGACTGCTGGACCATCATGCAGATGCCCGACTCCCGGGCGTTCTGGGCGCGGCGCCAGGCCCACGAGACCGCCATCCATCGGGTTGACGCCGAGTTGGTCGCCGGCGCCGTCTCCGGATTCGATGCGGAACACGCCGCGGACGGGATCGACGAGTTGATGGTGTTCTTCATCTCGCGACCCGACCGCGGTCCGAGAGCTCCCGAGGCTAAGACCCTCAGGGTGGTCGCCACCGATGCGGGCCGTCACTGGACGGTCTCCTTCGGACCGGCCGACTCGGCCGGCCGTGCCGGGGGAGAGGGGCCGGTGGATTGCACCGTGACGGGCCGGGCCTCCGACCTGTACCTGTACCTCTGGAACCGGATCCCGCCCGATGACATCCGGGTGGAAGGCCGGGGCGACGTGCTCGACTACTGGAGCGAGACCTCGTTCTGATGGGTCGGCGCGACCGGATCAGGCCGCGAAATTCACTTGGCGGCAATTACCGCGATTGCTGCCGCGCGCCTGATTAACTTTGACCTGTGTTCCCGACATACCGCACCGGTAGACGATGCAGCAGTATCTGAGCTTGCTGCAAGAGGTCAGGTACGAGGGAACCCTGAAGGAGGACCGTACCGGCGTCGGCACCTACAGCCTCTTCGGACGCCAACTCCGCTTCGACCTCGACAGGGGTTTCCCCCTGCTCACGACCAAGAAGGTCCACCTGCGCTCGGTGGTCCATGAGCTCCTGTGGTTCCTGGCCGGCGACTCCAACGTCCGGTATCTGCAGGACAACGGGGTGTCTATCTGGGACGCGTGGGCCCACCCGGGTACCGGCGACCTGGGTCCTATATACGGCGTGCAGTGGCGCAGCTGGACCGGCGCCGACGGCCGGACCATCGACCAGCTGTCAGACGTGGTGGACCGGATCCGTACCGACCCCGACTCCCGGCGGCTGGTCGTCTCGGCCTGGAACGTGTCCGACCTGCCGGAGATGGCGCTCCCTCCGTGCCACGTGCTGTTCCAGTTCTACGTGACCCACGGTCGCCTGAGCCTCCAGCTCTACCAGCGCAGCGCCGACATCTTTCTGGGAGTGCCCTTCAACATCGCCTCGTACTCGCTGCTCCTGATGATGGTGGCCAGGGTGACCGGCCTCCGTCCGGGAGAGTTCGTCCACACCTTCGGTGACGTGCACCTGTACAGGAACCATGTCGAGCAGGCCGATGCGCAGCTCCGGCGGCGGCCCAGGCCTCTCCCGTCGCTGGTCCTTCCCGAGCGGAACGACCTGTTCTCGTATCGCTACGAGGACATCCGCGTGATCGGCTACGACCCCCACCCGGCCATCCCGGCACCGGTGGCCGTCTGAGCATCGGCCCGCTCGCACCACCCGCCGCGGGCAGAGTCTGCAACCACGGTGGAGCTTGTAATCTGGTCCGTGGATCGGTACCGGATCATCCGGACCGCAACCAGGAGCGTGAATGAAGATCGTCGTGGTAGGCCCGGGACGGGCCGGTGGATCGCTGGCGGTGGCCGCTCGAGCCGCAGGTCACGAGTTGGTGGGTATCTTCGGCCGCCGGACCCGCCACCAGCCGCTGGCCGAACACCTCGGAGTCCGGATCCGCCTTATCGGAGAGCCGATGCCCGAGGCCGATCTGCTGGTGGTGGCGGTCCGGGACGATGCCCTTCCCGAGGTGGCCGCAACCCTGTCTCCGCCGGCGGACCGGATACGCGGCGCCATCCATCTCTCGGGCCTGACATCGGTCCGGGTCCTGGACCCGCTCCGCGAGGCCGGCCTGGTGACCGGCAGCTTCCACCCGCTGCAGACCTTGCCGGGCTGGGAGGCCGGATCGCGCGCCTTCCCAGGCGCCTTCGTCGGGATAACCGCCCCCGACGATTGGGCTACCGAGCTGGAGTCCTTCGCCCGGTCGCTCGGGTGCCGACCGTTCCGGGTGGCGGATGATCGCAAGCCGCTGTACCACGCGGCGGGAGGCGTGGCCGCCAACTACGTCTCGGCGGCGCTCTGCGTGGCGGAGTACATGTTCACGGAGGCCGGCGTGGATCCGGCGGCGGCCCGTCCCATGGTGGAGCAGGCGGTTGCCAACGCCTTCGACCTGGGCTTCCGGGAGTCGCTGACCGGTCCTATCTCGCGGGGCGATCTCGGGACCGTCCGCCGCCAGATCGAGGCGGTGGACCGCCACGCGCCGGACGCATCGGAAGCCTTCAGGGTCCTGACCAGGCTGACCGCCCAGCTGGCCGGGAGGCTCGAGGTGGAGGAGATACTCCGGCTGGCCGCCCGCCCACCGGGGGGCTCGCGATCGCCGGGTCCCGCCACCGAGGGAGGGGGGTCGCCCTGAGAGTGGTAACCACGATGGCGGAGGCCAGGGCGCAGGCCCGTGGCGTGATGGGTCTCGTGCCGACCATGGGCTTTCTCCACGAGGGCCATCTCTCGCTGATGGAGCGCTCCGTGGCCGAGTGCGATCAGACCATGGCCACGCTCTACGTGAACCCGCTGCAGTTCGAGGACCCCGCCGACCTGGCCCGTTACCCGGCCGATCCGGGCCGTGACCTGGCGCTTGCCGAGGCATGCGGTGTGGACGTGATGGTCGTTCCCGGCCCGGAGGAGATGTTTCCGATCCGGCCCCTGACCGGCGTGACGGTGGCCGGTATAGGGGAGCGGCTGGAGGGGGAGTTCCGTCCCGGTCACATGGCAGGGGTGGCGACCGTCGTTACCAGGCTGCTGGCCGGCCTGCAGCCCCAGCGGGCCTACTTCGGGCGGAAGGACGCCCAGCAGCTGGCGTTGATCATCCGCCTCGTCGAGGACCTGGGCTTCCCGGTAGAGGTGGTGGGCTGCCCCCTGGTGAGGGAGGTCGACGGCCTGGCCCTGTCGTCGCGCAACGTGCTGCTGGGCGCGCGCCGAACCGAGGCTCTGACCCTGTCGCGAGGTCTTATGCTCGCGGCCGACCGGTTCGACCGGGGCGAGCGCAGGTCTACCGTGCTGGAAGCGGCCGTTCGGAGTGCGGTTACTGAGGATGCGCTGGAGTACGCCCGCCTGTGCGAGGCTGTCACGATGACTCCGGCAACCATCGCAGAGGGCGAGACGGTTCTGGTGGCGGCGGCGCGCTTCGGGCCGGTGCGGATCATCGATAACGTGTATCTGGTCGCCGACCGGCGCGGCGCGCCGGCGGATCGCGGCGTAAGGCTGGGACATCCCAGCCTCCTGTACGGATCGGAGGGAACCATGACCGCGGGCGATCGGGGCGCGGAGCCACCGGGCGGGGAGGCCTGACCGTGTTCCTGGCAATCGACATCGGCAACACCCAGACGGTGATCGGCCTGTTCGACGGCTCAGAGATAGTCGCTCGGTGGCGCCTCTCGAGCGGTCGGGAACGTACCGAGGACGAGTTCACGATCCTGTTGCGCGGCTTGCTGGGCCCGACCGGCTACCGCGCCGATGACTTCGAAGGGGCGGCCATGTCGTCGGTGGTTCCGCCGGTGGCCAACGCACTGCGCTCGTCGCTGGAGAAGCTGGTCGGATCACGGGTCCTGGTGGTGGGGCCGGGGGTCAGGACCGGGATGGCCATCAAGATCGACAACCCCCGGGAGGTGGGCGCCGACCGGGTGGTCAACTCAGTGGCGGCGCGGGAGCGTTACGGCGCCCCCGCGGTAGTGGTGGACTTCGGGACCGCCACGACCTTCGACGTGGTGGATGCGGACGGCGCCTACATCGGCGGCGCTATATCTCCCGGACTCGAGGTCTCGATGGACGCGCTGGTGTCGGCCACGGCCGCCCTGCGGCGGGTGGACCTGGTGGAGCCCCGGTCCGTGGTGGGTCGGGGCACCGTGGAGGCGATCCAGAGCGGGCTGCTGTACGGCTATGCGGGCCTGGTCGACGGGATCCTGGCCCGGATCCTCGAAGAGATGGAGAGGACAGGCGCCGGACGGGTGGCGACCGTGGCCACCGGCGGGATCGCCTCGGTCATGGTCCCGCTGTCACGGTTGGTGAGCACCGTCGACCCCACCCTGACACTCGAAGGGCTCCGACTCGTATGGGAGCGCAATATCTGAGCCGGGGCGAGTAGCCTGCCCACCGATGGCAGGACCCGAGACCCCACCCGAGAGCGAGGTCCCAGAAGGGGCCGGTCTCGCTGAGCACCCACTCACCGCCCGGCGGCTCGAGAAGGTCACCCGGCTTCGTGCCCAAGGTGTCGAGCCGTACCCGCTGGGATACGACCGGGATGCGGCCGCCGCCGAGCTGCACGAGCGGTTCGGCAGCTTGGACGCAGACACCAGGACCGGGGTAGAGGTCCGGGTGGCCGGACGACTCATGAACTCCAGGCGCCTCGGGAGGCTGATCTTCGGGGTGCTCCAGGACCACTCGGGACAGATCCAGCTGTTCGCGGAGGCCGGGGGGCTCGGCGAGGACGGGTTGGCCCGCTTCGAGGATCTGGATCAGGGCGATTGGATCTGGGCCCGTGGAGAGGTGATGACCACCCGCCGCGGTGAGTTGAGCGTTCACCTGGCCGACTTCGCATTGCTGGCCAAGAGCATGCGGCCCCTTCCGGCCAAGTGGCACGGCCTCAAGGACACCGAGGTCCGGTTCCGCCGCCGCGAGCTGGATCTCCTGGTCAATCCCGAGTCCCGGCGCATCGCCGAGGTCCGAGCCGGAGTGGTGTCCGAGTTGCGCCGCCAGTTCGAGGAACGCGGGTTCGTGGAGGTCGAGACGCCGGTGTTACAGGTCCAGGCGGGCGGGGCGCTGGCTCGCCCGTTCGAGACCTACCACAACGCGCTCGGGCTACCCATGTACCTGCGGATCGCCACCGAGCTGCACCTCAAGCGGCTGGTCGTGGGCGGCATGGAGCGGGTGTTCGAGTTGGGCCGTGTCTTCCGCAACGAGGGGATCGACGCCAGTCACAACCCCGAGTTCACCACCCTCGAGGCCTACCAGGCCCTGGCCGACTACCACGACATCATGCGCTTGATGGAGGAGGTGATCCCGGCCGTGGCGGAGCGGGTGGTCGGCGCCACCGAAATCACCTACCGGGGCCGCCCGCTGGACCTTCGGCCTCCCTACCGGCGGGTACCCATGCTCGAGTTGGTGTCCCAGGCGGTGGGCGCCGCCGTAACGCCGGCCACTCCCGTTGCCGAGCTACGGGCCCTGGCCGAGGCGGCCGGGTTGCAGGCTGATCCGGACTGGGGATTCGGCAAACTGGTCGAGGAGGTGTTCGACCAGCGTGTCGAGCACGATCTGTGGGCGCCCACCTTCGTGATCGACCACCCCATCGACATCTCTCCGCTGGCCCGCCAGCACCGTTCGGTCGAGGGCCTGGTGGAACGTTTCGAGCTCTACATCGCCGGCGCGGAGCTCGTGGACGCGTTCACCGAGCTCAACGATCCTCTCGACCAGCGGGCTCGCTTCGAGGCTCAGGCGGCAGCCCGCGCGGCCGGGGACGACACCGCCCACCCGGTGGACGAAGGCTTCCTACAGGCGCTGGAACTCGGCATGCCTCCCACCGGAGGTCTTGGCATCGGTGTTGATCGGCTGGTGATGCTGTTGACCGACCAGAGGAACCTCCGCGAGGTGGTCCTGTTCCCCCATCTGCGCCCCGAGGCCTAGCAACTAACTCCGACGGTTCCCACGCGATCGACCAGGAACTCGCCCATGCGCCGGAAGACCTCCCGGGCTTCGATGTCGGGCAGGCCGGCGGTAGCGTCGGCGGCTCTGGCGAGGCGCTGGCGGCACTCGTCGAGCACCCGTTGCACGTAGCCGCCATCCTTCACGAGTCCGATCACCTCATCCACCGCATCACCGGTCATCGGCCCCGCTCGTCCCAGGAGGGCTCTTATCCGGCTCCCGTCCGGCCCTCGGAGGGCATAGAGGACCGGAAGCGTGTACACGCCTTGGCGGATGTCGCTCCCGGCCGGCTTGCCCAATTCCGCCTCGGTGGACACCAGGTCGAGGGCGTCGTCGGTCAACTGGAACACCATCCCCAGTTCCCAGGTGGCGGTGGACACCGCCTCGACCGTCTCGGCGGCGGCGTCGGCCGCCAGCGCGCCCAGCCGGGCCGAGGTCCTGATGAGGCTGGCGGTCTTGCCGCCGATCACCCGGTAGTGCTCGGCGGGTCCGTGGCCGACGTCACCGGTCAGCCGGAGCTCCAGAGCCTGGCCGGTGACCAGCTCTCGGTAGGTGTGCGCCAGGAGCTCGACCGACTCCATGCCCAGGTACGTTGCGGCGATCTCCGATGCCCTGGCGATGAGAAAGTCACCGGACAGGATGGCGAGAGAGTTGTCCCACCTGGCGTTGACCGACTCCGTGCCGCGCCGGGTGTCGGCGCCGTCCATCACGTCGTCGTGGTACATGGATCCGATGTGGATCAGCTCCACCGCCGTGCCGGCCTCGATCAGCCGGCGGTCGCGGGTCGGGCCGAACTCCCCGGCCAGCTGGGTGAGGACGGGCCGGTATCGCTTGCCTCCCGCCACCAGCAAATGTTGCGCGATCTCGGTGAGAAAGTCGTCACCGGCCTGCGACGCGTCGAGCAGCCGTTCCTCGACGCGGTCCATTCGCTCCCAGACGCCCGGAATCTCGATCAGGTTCCTGATGGTCTCGGTGGACATGGCCTCCGTCGCAGCTGCGGATCAGCGCCGTATGGTAAGCGGACGGTGCCGCTCTCCGGCATCGCGTTGTCACCGCCTCGCGTTATAGTCGCCGGTTACCGGGATGAGCTCTCCTAAGCTTGTATCCTGATAGACAGAGCCGACGGGTTGGAGGTTTACCGCCAGTGTTCGAACGCTTCACCGACCGGGCCCGCAGGGTGGTGGTCCTGGCCCAGGAAGAAGCGCGGCTGCTCAACCACAACTACATCGGAACCGAGCACATCCTCCTCGGTCTCATCCACGAAGGCGAGGGGGTCGCCGCCCGGGGTTTGCTGAACCTCGGTATCCGGCTGGATTCCGTGCGTAGCCAGGTGGTGGAGACCATCGGGCAGGGACATCAGTCCCCGGCCGGGCACATCCCGTTCACTCCCCGGGCGAAGAAAGTCCTGGAGTTGAGCCTGCGGGAGGCGCTGCAGCTGGGACATAACTACATCGGCACCGAGCACATCCTCCTCGGCCTGATCCGGGAAGGGGACGGGGTGGCGGCCCAGGTGCTGGAGAAGTTGGGTGCCGACCTGCCCAGAGTGAGGCATACGATCATCCAGCTCCTCTCCGGCGGTTCCGGGGACGAGCCCGCCCGCGCCGGCACCGCCCCCTCCGGTAGGGGTTCGTCCCAATCGGGTTCGACCGTGCTGGACCAGTTCGGACGCAACCTCACCCAGATGGCCCGTGATCATGCGCTCGATCCGGTGATCGGTCGCTACCCCGAGATCGAACGGGTCATGCAGATACTCTCGAGGCGCTCCAAGAACAATCCGGTGCTGATCGGCGAGCCCGGGGTGGGCAAGACGGCGATCGTGGAGGGCCTGGCCCAGCGGATCGTGGCGGGCGAGGTACCCGACACCCTCAACACCAAGCAGATCTACACCCTCGACCTGGGCGCCCTGGTGGCGGGGTCCCGCTACCGCGGCGACTTCGAGGAACGCCTCAAGAAGGTCCTGAAGGAGATCAAGAACCGGGGAGACATCGTCCTCTTCATCGATGAGATCCACACCTTGGTGGGTGCGGGAGCGGCGGAGGGCGCCATCGACGCCGCCAGCATTCTGAAGCCCATGCTGGCCCGGGGCGAGCTGCAGACCGTCGGGGCGACCACCCTGGAGGAGTACCGTAAGTACCTGGAAAAGGACTCCGCCCTGGAGCGCCGGTTCCAGCCCATTCACGTGGACGAGCCCACCGTTGCCGAGACGGTCCGGATACTGCACGGGCTCAAGGACCGGTACGAGGCCCATCACTCGGTGCGCTTTACGGACAGCGCGCTCAAGACGGCCGCCACCCTCGCCGACCGCTACATCTCGGATCGCTTCCTCCCCGACAAGGCCATCGACCTGATCGACGAGGCGGGCAGCCGCAACCGGATCTTCCGGAGCTCCTCCAGCTCCCAGATCCGCCAGATCGACGACCAGTTGAGCGCGGTCCGCAACGACAAGATGGAAGCGGTCTCCGCGCAGCAGTTCGAGCGGGCGGCCCAACTCCGCGACCAGGAACGGGCTCTGATCTCCGACCGGGCCCGCTACAAGGCCGAGTCGGCCGAGTCGTCCGCTGTGGTGGACGACACGTTGATCGATGAGGACGAGATCGCCGACGTGCTCGCCCAGTGGACCGGCATTCCGGTCCATCGGCTCACCGAGGAGGAGACCGCCCGGTTGGTCCACATGGAGGAGGAGCTCCACAAGCGGATCATCGGTCAGCACGACGGGATCTCGGCGGTGAGCCGGGCCATCCGTCGCACGAGGGCGGGCCTCAAGGACCCGAAGCGGCCCAGTGGTTCGTTCATCTTCCTCGGCCCGTCCGGGGTGGGGAAGACCGAGACCGCCAAGGCACTGGCCGAGTTCCTGTTCGGCGACGAGGATGCTCTCGTCCAGCTCGACATGTCCGAGTACATGGAGAAGCACACGGTGAGCCGTCTGGTCGGGTCTCCGCCCGGCTACGTGGGCTACGACGAGGGTGGCCAACTCACGGAGGCCGTGCGCCGCAAGCCCTTCTCCGTGGTCCTGTTCGATGAGATCGAGAAGGCCCATTCCGACGTCTTCAACACCCTTCTCCAGATACTGGAGGACGGTCGCCTGACCGATGCTCAGGGTCGGGCGGTGGACTTCAAGAACACCGTGATCATCATGACCTCCAATCTCGGGTCCGAGTCGCTGCGCAAGAAGTCGGTGGGGTTCCAGCAGGAGAGCGACGAGATCACCTACGAGAAGATGAAGGAGAAGCTGACCGACAACCTGAAGAAGCACTTCAGGCCCGAGTTCCTCAACCGGATCGACGAGGTGATCGTCTTCCATCCGCTGACGGGGGATGAGGTCAAGCAGATCGTCGACCTGATGCTGGTGCGGGACCGGGAGCAGCTGGCCACCCAATCCCTCGACCTGGTGCTCAGCGACGCCGCCAAGACCTTCCTGGTCTCCAGGGGCTACGACCGCGACCTGGGCGCCCGCCCGTTGCGCAGGGCCATCCAGCGGTACCTCGAGGATCCGCTGGCCGAGCAGGTGTTGCTGGGCGAGTACACGCCGGGTACCACCATCGTGGTGGATGCTGATCCCGACGGCGACTCGCTCATCTTCGAGATGGTCGACACCCCCGACAGCCCCCCGTTGGATCTGGTCGACTCCTCCTGACTGTCGGCTGTCTAACCGCTCCGCGCATCCGGCGCGAGGCGGTCACATCCTCCGGCTCCCCATTAGCGGCGACCGTTCACCCGGCGTAGAATGTCCAACCCACCCGTCCCTGTACATCGGGGCCCGAATCAAAGGATCCAGAATCATGCGCGTTAAGACCAGGCTGTTGATCGTGCTGGCGGCCTTCGGGCTGCTGGCGGCCGCTTGCGGCGGCGATGAAACGCCCGCCACGACCGCAGCCCAGGCGACCTCCGCGACCTCCGCCACCACCCAGGCTCCGGCGGGTGAGCCCATCAGTATCGGTCTGGTCTATGACATCGGCGGTCGGGGTGATCAGTCGTTCAACGACGCGGCGGCGGCGGGCCTCGACAAGGCGGCCGCGGAGTTGGGGGTCTCCACTTCGGAGGCGTCGGCCAACGAGGACGGGACCAACCGTGAGGAGTTGCTGGCGCTGCAGGCGTCGGAGGGCGCCGATCTGGTGATCGGGGTCGGGTTCCTGTTCGGCGACCCGATGGCCAATGTGGCCGCGGAGTACCCGGACACGAACTTCGCGATCGTTGACTCGGTGGTGGACGCCCCGAACGTGGCCGGCCTCATATTCTCGGAGGAGCAGGGCTCCTTCCTGGTGGGCGTGGCGGCGGCCCTCAAGTCGGAAACGGGGATCGTGGGGTACATCGGCGGGGTGAACATCCCGTTGATCCATGCTTTCGAGGCCGGGTTCCTGGCCGGTGTCCAAGCCATCGATCCGTCGATCCACGTCATTTCCCAGTACGTGACGGAGCCGCCTGACTTCAGTGGTTTCAACGATCCGGCGGCTGGACGGGTGATCGCGCAGTCGATGTTCGAGCAGGGCGCCGATGTGGTGTACCACGCGGCGGGCGGCACCGGGGGCGGTCTGTTCCAGGCCGCCAAGGACTACTCCGAGGCCAACAACACCCATGTGTGGGCGATCGGGGTCGACTCCGACCAGTACCTCACCGCGGGTGCGGACTTCCAGCCCTACATCCTGACGTCGATGCTCAAGCGGGTGGACGTGGCGGTGTTCAACACCATCCAGGCGATCCAGTCGGGCACGTTCGCGCCGGGTCCGCAGGTGTTCGACCTGTCGGTGGACGGTGTCGGGTACTCGACCTCCGGCGGTTACGTGGACGACATCGCGGGCCAACTCGACAACTGGAAGGGGCGGATCGTCTCCGGTGAGATCGTGGTGAGCCGCGACCCGACCGACCTGGGGGTGGTGCCTCCGCCGCCCGCGACAGGCGAGCCGGTGAGCGTCGGTCTGGTCTATGACATCGGCGGTCGGGGTGATCAGTCGTTCAACGACGCGGCGGCGGCGGGCCTCGACAAGGCGGCCGCGGAGTTGGGAACGGAGAACTCGGAGGCGTCGGCCAACGAGGACGGGACCAACCGTGAGGAGTTGTTGGCGCTGCAGGCGTCGGAGGGCGCCGATCTGGTGATCGGGGTCGGGTTCCTATTCGGCGACCCGATGGCCAATGTGGCCGGGGAGTTTCCCGACACCAGCTTCGCGATCGTTGACTCGGTGGTGGACGCCCCGAACGTGGCCGGCCTCATATTCTCGGAGGAGCAGGGCTCGTTCCTGGTTGGCGCGGCTGCCGCGTTGAAGACGCAGACCGGGATCGTGGGTTACATCGGCGGGGTGAATATCCCGTTGATCCATGCTTTCGAGGCCGGCTTCCTCGCAGGCGTGCAGGCGGTGGATCCGTCGATCCAGGTGATCTCCCAGTACGTGACGGAGCCGCCTGACTTCAGTGGTTTCAACGATCCGGCGGCCGGGCGGGTGATCGCGCAGTCGATGTTCGAGCAGGGCGCCGATGTGGTGTACCACGCGG
>JAPPGV010000035.1:61946-76294 GCA_028821235.1 bacterium | reverse complement strand
GATGGTCCCCGAAGGCGCCCAGCACCGTCCGGTAGGCCTCGTACTGCTCTTCCTCTGAGATGGGACGGGTGCGGTCGAGGAACAGGAACTCGGTCCGGAACAGGCCCACTCCCTCGGCGCCCGCTTCCACGGCCCGGGAGGCGTCGGTGTCCGAGCCGATGTTGGCCGCCACCTCGATCCGGGTGCCGTCCCTGGTCAGGGCCGGTTGCCGCGACCGGTCCGCGGCGCTCGCCCTGGCTTTCCGCTGCTCCTCCTGGCGGTCCCGGAGCGTCCGGACCACGGTCTCCGTGGGATCGACGTAGACCTGTCCGGTCTCACCGTCCAGGGCGATCAACGTTCCGGGCTCGGTGGTCGGCAGGTCAACTCCCACCACGGCCGGAAGCCCCATTCCCCTGGCGAAGACCGCGATGTGGGAAGTGGCGCTCCCTTCCTCCGTGCAGAGGCCGAGGGCCATTCCCGGTGGGATGGTGGCCGTCTCCGAGGGGAAGAAGTCCTGCGAGACCAGCACCGACGGGACTTCCAGGGCCTCCCAGGTCTCGAGGGGCAGGCCGAGCACGGACCTGAGGAGTTGCGTGCCGACGTCGCGAACGTCGGCGCCGCGAGCGGCCAGGTACTCGTCATCGAGCGACTCCAGCATTCCTGCCGACTCCTCGGTCACCTCGGATACCGCCGCCTCGGCGCACACGGACTCCGACTCGATGCGGTCGCGGATCTCCCCGGTGAACTCGGGATCCTCGAGCAGCAGGAGGTGCGCCCCGATTACCTCTGCCTCATCCGACCCCTCGCCGTGGGTCGCCGCCAGGTCGGACAGCCTGGTCCCGACGGAGGCTACGGCGCGGAGGAACCTTTCCACCTCTACGGCGTGATCCTCCACCCGGCGACGGGTGACGTCGGGCAATTGCGAGACATGGAGGTAGGCGGGGCCGATCGCGACACCCGGGGAGGCGCCGATCCCGGTGCGCTCGATCACGGTAATGGTCCTGACGTGCTCATCTTCTCCATACAACGCTCACGGTAGCCGTTCGGAGGGGCTCGGCTCGCCCAGCGTGTCCAGAAACTGGTGGTGGATGCGTCCGTTGCTGGCGACCACGAACCCGCCGGAAGCGGCGACCGGCCGGCCTGATCGGTCGGTCACCGTTCCACCGGCCTCGGTCACGAGGAGGGTGCCGGCACCCATGTCCCACGGCGGCAGGTCCTCCTCCCAGTACCCGTCCATCCGCCCGCGCGCCACCATGCACATGTCTAGGGACGCCGCACCCAGGCGCCGGACGCCCTGGGCCGTACCCAGCACCCGGCGGAAGCGGGTATCGCAGACCTCGAGCCGTTCTCGCCGTTCGTAGGGGAAGCCGGTGACGATCAACGCCTCGCCGAGGTCCTCCACGGAGCTCACCGCGATGGGCGATCCGTTGGCGCGGGCGCCGCCTCCAGCCACCGCCGTGTACTCGTCGCCGGTGATCACGTCCAGCACCACCCCGACCGCAGGGGCGTTGTCGATCCAGAGCGCCACCGAAACGCTGACCCATGGGAAGCCGTGCACGAAGTTGGTGGTGCCGTCCAAAGGGTCGACCAGCCACACCCGGCCGTCCTCGGGGAGGCGCCCGCCCCGTTCCTCGCCCAACACCGGGTCTCGCGGCCGGCGCCGGGAGATCACGTAGAGGATGGCTGACTCCGAGCGATGATCCACCTCAGTGACGGGATCGGCGTCGGCCTTGTATCGAACCTCCACCCGCCGGTCCACACCGGATGCGACCTCCGCCGCCCCCGCGCGGGCCGCCTCCACGGCTACCGGCAGATCGGCCTCGGACAACGGGGTCGCAGGCCGCTAACGACGGCGGGGGATGTCGGCGGCCTTGAGGAGGGCGCCGTTCTCGTCGAGGATGCCGATCTTGGTGCCGATGGTGGCCGGATTGGCCGCGAAGAGGTCCCCGCGGTTAATCACCAGGAACCGGTAGTCCTCGATGGACCGCAGCCGCTTGACGGTCTTCTTGATCTGTTTGCGGTCGGCGGCGATCCCCAGAGCCCCCTTGGAGCAGATCAGGTCGGCCTGGCCGGACGGGTCCGGCTCCGCGGCGAGCTTGCTGACCATCGCCTGGCACAACTGTTCGTGGTTCATGGGGGCCATGTTCATCCCTACCGGTCGCGTAACGAATATAGACCGTAGCCGGGGTTCATCCGCCTACCCGGTGCTCGAGCATCCGGAGGAGGGGTACGTCCTCGGGTTCGAGACGGACGACGGACTGCCACCCGCCGCGGGCAAGGGCATCGCGCAGCTCCTCGATCCCGGGTACCCCGGCGTCGTCCAGCGAGAGCCCGGCGGCGATGGCCTCACACAGGGCGCCGGTCGGAAGACCCATCCGCGCCGCCTCCCGGGCCGGGCCCACCAGGCGCTCGTCAGGCCCCAGCTTCCGGAGAGGGTGGCGCGCCACGCGACGTACCGGATCCGTGAGGGCGCCGACGGCGAACCGATCCAGGTTGGAGCGTCCGTAGCCGGTCAGCTCGGCGCCGCTGCGATGGCCGAACTCGGCTGCCAGCACCCCGGCCATGGTTTCGACCATCTCCTCGAGACGGTTCCGGATCGTGGGGTCCGAGACGGCCTCTGCGATCGAGTCGTGCCCGGCTCGCAGACCCAGGAAGGCTGCAGCGGCATGGAGCCCGTTGACCAGCCAGAGTTTCTTCTTCCGGTGAAGCACCAGGTCGGACACCAGCTCGAAGCCTTCGACCGCGGGCGGTTCTCCGACCCAGCCTTCCGCGGCGATCTTGAAGTCGAACCCGGACTCCACCTCGACGGCCAGCCCCTCGCCGGTGGCGCCGGGTACCAGCCGGTCCACCATGGTCTCCGGGAAGCCCACTCCGGCCGGGATGCGGCTCGATCCGCTCGACATGAGGTCCCGGAGCAGCCCGGTGTTGGGATCGGCGTTCTCGCAGGCCAGCACGTTGCGGACCCTGCTGCCGTCCTGCGCCAGGGCGGCGGCGATAACGGGAGCGACCTTGCCGAGCGCTCCGACGCCCACGGCCGTGCACACCGCATCGGCCGAGGAGGTGGCGCGCACCGCCCGATCCGTGTCGGTCCCCGCGACGGCGCTCACCCGGCCGATCGTCACCGTAGAGCGCCCCGCTTGACCCACCTCGACGACCTGGTACGAACCCTCACTGTTCAGGAGATCGACCAGCTCCGGAAAGATGTCGACGAATACCACTTCCCAGCCGGCCCGACCGAACAGCCATCCGATCAGGCCGCGGCCGATGTTGCCGGCGCCGAATACCGTGACCCGCCGTCCGGTCATTCCGTGGGTGCGGCCAGGGTCTCCCGGACGAAGGCTTCATCGGTGGTTACGGCCAGCCGGTCGCACAACTCCTCGTCGTCAAGAACCTCGGCCAGGTGCGACATGACGGCCAGGTGCTCGTCGCCCACCGCCGCCAGCCCGAACACGAGGTAGGCGACATCTTCCTCGTCGCCCCATGGCACGCCGTCCGGGTACTGGGCGAGGACGAGAGCGGTCCGTTTGATGAGGCCCCGGTCCTCGTAGGTGCAATGGGGCAGCGCGATCCCGTTGCCCAGGTAGGTCGAGATCACGCCTTCTCGGGCCAGCATCGACTCCCCGTACCCGGCCTCCACGGCGCCCAGGTCCGACAACATCCCCGACACGCGCTCGATGGCCTGTTCACGGGTGCTCTCTCGCTCGCCGAGGGTGATCGCCTCGACGGTCGTCACAGACTCCATACGCGCCTCCGCCCTGCTCTCAGATCCCTTCGACGTCCGCGCCCGCGGATAGATCGGCGACCAGCTTGACCAGCGCCGGGTCGTTCAGGAATGAACGGAACGCGACCACGGCCGCCCCGGGGGCGACCTGCTTTACACGATCGGCCAGGCCGGCGTGGGTGACCACCACGTCGGCGCCGGTCGGTATGTCGTGGACCGGAGAGTGGGTGACCTTGATGTCGAGCTTGGCCTTCTTGACCTTCTTCTTCAGGAAGTTCGTGACCATGAGGCTCGAACCCATCCCCGCCTCGCACGCCAGGACGATCCAGCGGACATCTGCGGCCGGTTTCGTTACTGAACTCATGTTTGATGATCCCTCTGGTTTGGAGAAGGGAAGAGCCCCCCGAGGGAGGCTCTTCCGCTCTAGGCGTTACTTAGGCTGTTCAGCCGGTGGGGATACCGGGCATGGTGCCGATCATGTCCTCGGTTCCTTCTTTCTCCTTCACCGGGGATACCCGCAGCAGGAGTGTGCCCACCACGAAGGCGGCAGCCGCTGCGGCCAGCACCCCTAGGAGAACCCCGACGTGCTGCCCTCTCGGTATCACCGCCAGGTAGGCGAAGATCGAACCGGGTGAAGGCGTTGCGGTGAGCCCCGCGTCGAATATCACGAAGATGATGTCGGCGAGGATGCCGCCGGCCCACACGGACAGGATCATGATCGGGTGCATGAGGATGTACGGGAAGTAGACCTCATGGATCCCGCCGAAGAAGTGGATGACGATGGCTCCGGGCGCCGACAGCTTGGCCAGGCCCTTGCCGGCGAACCAGTAGGCCAGTAGCAGTCCCAGGCCGGGTCCGGGGTTGGTCTCGAGGAGGAAGTAGATCGAGCGCCCGGTCTCCGCGGCATCCTCGACGCCCAGCGGGCCCAGGACCCCGTGGTTGATGGCATTGTTCAGGAACAACACCTTCCCGACTTCGATTGGAATGTCCGCCAGCGGCAGCAATCCGACGTCTGTGAACCACTCGGCCGCGTTCCCGAACACGGTGGCGATAGCGGCCATGATCGGACCGATGATCACCTTGCCGAGTATGGCCAGGACGAAGCCCAGGATTCCGGCCGAGAAGTTGTTGTACAGCATCTCGAACCCGACCGCGACCTTGTCCGAGAAGGACTCGTCGATCTTCATGATGATCCAAGCCGCCAGGGGTCCGACCAGCATGGCGCCGAGGAACTGGGGCGGATCGCCTGTGGCGCCGCTCGCCAGCTCGAAGTCCGCGCCGATGACGATTCCCATCGTGGCGATGGCGCCCATCACGCCTCCCCGATGGCCGTACACCATCTTGCCGCCTGTGAACCCGATCAATACGGGCAGCAGGTAGACGATGATGGGACCTACCAGTTCGGAGAGACTCTCGTTGGGTATCCACCCGGTGGGAATGAAAAAGGCGGTGATCAGTCCCCACGCGAGAATCGCGCCGATGTTGGGGATGACCATGCCCGCCATGAAACCACCGAACTTTTGCAGATGTGTAAGCATCCGGCCTCCTCGGACGTAGCTAGCTACTCCGGCCATCCTAGAGACCGGCCACCGCGCTGACAAACGTTTTCTGACTCGGGGTCAGCATCGCGACAAGCGCGCCAGGTCCCGGATGGGGTTTGGTCCCCCCTACCTTCCCGTATCAGCCGTGAGCGAGTTCCCGGTAGGCGGCTGCTACGGAGGTGAAGCTGAAGGCCACCGCCGGTGTACCCAGGATCCAAAAGGCGATACTGCCGACCACCTCTTGTTCTCCGCCGTTGAGGGTTCCCATCCAGTAGAGGGCCGCAATCCCGGGGACGAACAACACGGCGCACACGAATACGACACCTAGGAGCCGGATACGATTGCCACTGGTCATCTCCGCGCTTCGTGCCAGGGCCTGGAACCCGGTCGCCCTTCGTTCCACTATCAGGAACGCGTAGAGGCTGTAGATCATCAGCACCATGATGCCGGGCACGATGAAGAACAGGGTTCCCACCGCGACGGTCAGGAAGAACACCGCCGAGGATCTCACGAAGCCGTCGCGCGCCCACCAGTCGTCCCGCGGCGGTCCTGTCCCGGCGCAGGGCGAGACGGCAGCCAGAGCGGTCCGGGAGACGGGCCAGGCACCGTAACCGGCCACTACCAGCGCCAGGATCCAAAGGGCCAGGTTCGTCCAGTAGTTGCCGGTGGCCAGCGAGACCAGGCGCACTGCCGTGGGTACGGCCATCAGGATCGCCGCGCGGGCCATAAGGGAGCCGCCGCCGGCGCGGAATCCGGCCAGGCCATCTCGGAGCACCCTTCCGACGGGCAGCGGTGGAATGTTGGACGGGCGCACGTTTCCTATCGAGCCGGGGTACCGGACAGGCTAGCCGCAGCGGCCTGTGGTCAGTGGTCGGTGAGTGTTGTAGCGCGGAGTTGTTAAGGAAACGCACTAGGTCCGCGAGCCAGAGGAACTTGACTACCTCCAGGTCGCCTGACGGCCCGATGGCCACCGGCCACCTCTCAGAGATCAGTATGGTTTAACATCACCTAGCAACTAGCAACTAGCAACTACAGACGCTTCTCGGCCGGAGTGGCAGTTCCGTCCGCCGCCACCCTGACCCCGTAGACCTGCTCGGCCTGCTCCCGTGAGACGTATCCGTCCAGGACGTCCTCCCGCACTAGTTCGACGGGGCGATCGAGGGGGTTCCCCCAACCTCCGCCACCCGCCGAGAGGTTGCGGAACCCCTCGCCGGGCTGCATGGTGAACCTCTCCATCCGTGCCCGCTGGGCACGGTCGGTGTCGGGCCACACGATCATGGCGTTGGTCTCCGGCTCGTGCCCGCCCTGCAGCGCCCAGGGCTTGGTCTTGGTCTTCTTCTTCATCGACAGCATCTCGCCCGTTGCCAGGAACCTCACCTCGCGGCAGATGCCCAGACCTCCGCGCCACTTCCCGGCGCCGGCCGAGTCCTGGCGCAGCTCCAGCCGTTCGTGGAATATGGGTGACTTGTGCTCCAGGACCTCCATCGAGGTGTTCCTCACGGCCGTCGTGGAAGGATGCTGCAGGGCGGTGGCCCCGTCGTAGTGCGGGGTGGCGCCCCAGCCGATCCCCTCGTTGTTGCTTACCGCGTACATCTCCCCGGTCTCGGGATGGGTTCCCACCGCCATGAAACCCGGCTCGTCGGAACCTGAGGAGGCGTTGATCTCGTCCATCCCCTGTGCCAGGGCCTTGTTGATCAGCTCGAAGGCCGCCATTCCCGTCCAGAGCGTGAAGGTGGCCGCGGGGTAGACGGCATGGAAGAGGTTCCCCGGCGGGCAGGCGACGGTGAGGGGTTCGAAGTGGCCGTGGTTGGCGGGGGTGTCGGGGGTGGTGAGGGACTTGAACACCGACTTGGCCAGGCTCGAGGTCTTCCCGAACGGCATGTTCACCGGACCCGGCACCGCGTCGTCGGAGTCGCCGTAGTCGACGATGAACCTCTCCCCGTCGATGGTGACCGTCACCGCCATCCGGATGAGATCGTGGGAGATGCCGTCGTCGTCCAGCCAGTCATGGGCCGACCACTGCCCGTCGGGCATGGCCCGCACCGCCTCGGCGGCGGTCTGCGCCCCGTGCTCGATGATGCGGTCGATCGCCGCGTCAACGTTTGCCAGACCGAACTTCCCCCAGATCTGATGCAGGCGGCGTTCCCCCACCCGAAGTGCGGAGATCTGGGCATGGAAGTCCCCGATGATGGTCTCGGGCATCCGGGAGTTGTAGCGCAGGATGGCCATGATCTGCTCATCGACCTCCCCCCGGCGGATCAGCTTCACGCCCGGCATGATCAGGCCCTCCTGGTGCATGGAGGTGGAGTCCAGGACGTAGCCGGGATCCTTGGCGCCCAGGTCCATCCAGTGAGCCCGGACCGCCAGGTAGGCATCGGGACGCTCGCTTCCCTCGCAGAAGACCGGGGCGAACAGCATGGCGTCGGACACGTGGGCCCCGCTCCAGTAGGGATAGTTGATCATCACCACGTCGCCGGGGTGGAGGTTCTCGACCCCCACCTTCTCCACGCCCTTGTGGATGGCGTAGTCGTTGGCGCCCAGGAAGGTGAGTATCCCCGTCGACTCGGAGATCAGCCGGCGGTGGCGGTCGTACATGGAGATGCCGAAGTCCAGGACCTCGTAGATCACCGGGTTGAAGGCGGTCCGTACCAGGGTGCGCCGCATCTGCTCGGAGGTGGAGTTCAGGTAGTGGCGGATCACCTCCACGGTGGCGCCGTCCAAGTCCGGGGTCCTGCTCATCGGACTACCAGATTCCCGGAGCCGTCAGGAACGGCCCTCTGGTCGCCGTGGATGATCGTGACCGAGGTGGGCTCACGGATGATGGCGGGGCCGTTGATCTCCACCCCCGCCTCCAGCAGGCTCCGCTCGTAGATGGGGAAGGGGCGGCTCTTACGAGTGGCGAAGTCGAAGGCCCGTCGCTCGCCGACGCGGCTCTCCGCTGCAGCCTTATCCGCCGTGTGGCTCCCCCCTAGGAGGGCGGACGGTTTCTCCAGGCGACCGATCGCCCTGACCCGGGCGGTGAGGATCTGGACCTCCTCCGTCAGGCTGTGCCCGTAGCGCTCGACGTGGCGGCGATGGAACCGGTCTATCACCGAGTCGGTGTCGTCGGCATCCCGCAGCTCGACCGACAGGGTGTGCTCCTGGCCGTTGTAGCGCAGGTCCAGGCGTCGCAGCAGCACCCGGTTGCCAGGAGGCACCGATTGGGCGGTGAGCACCTGGTCGGCCTCGGTCTCCAGCTGCGCGAAGACGCCTTCGATCTGGGCCAGGGCCGCGTCGTCGAGCATCGTGAGCACCGTCTGGCCCAGATCGTACTCGAGGTCCGACATGAGCATTCCCCAGGCGGAGAACACGGCCGGAGCGGCCGGCACCACCACTTCGGGCAGGTCCATCTCCCTGGCCAGCAGGGGCGCGAGCATCGGTCCCGCCCCCCCGAAGGCAACCAGAGAGAACTCCCTGGGGTCGAGGCCCCTCTCCACCGTGATCTCCCGGATGGCGCCCACGGTGCGGGCCAGCAGCACGTCGAAGACCGAGGCGGCGGCTCGCTCGGTGGACATGCCGAGCGGCTCCGCCAACTTCTCGGTCACGCCCCGGACCGCGGCCGCCTCGTCCAGGCTCATCTCGCCTCCCAGGAACTCGTCGGCCGCCAGGTATCCCAGGCAAAGGGAGGCATCGGTCACGGTCGGCTCGGTGTTGCCGCGGCCGTAGCAGATCGGTCCGGGTACCGCGCCCGCGCTCCGGGGCCCGACTCTCAGGAGCCCCTTGTCCATCCAGGCGATGGACCCGCCCCCTGCCCCGATGGTGCGGATGTCGAACACCGGGATGCGGATCGGCAGGCTCTCGATCTCGGCTTCGTAGACCTCGGTGGGGGCGCCGTCCACGATGACGCACGCGTCGAGGCTGGTCCCCCCCACGTCGAAGGAGATCAGCGACGAGCGGCCGGTGGCCTCCCCCAGGCTTATGGTTCCGGCGATGCCGCCCGCCGGTCCGGAGAAGACGGTCAGGAGAGGCGACACGCGGGCTATCTCCGAGGTCATGGCTCCCCCCGCCGAACGCATGATCAGGAAGGAGCCGTCGAACCCTCCCTGGCGGAGCCGGTCCTCCAGGTCGGTGAGGTACCTGCCGAGGATGGGACGGATGTAGGCGTCGGTGACCGCGGTGGAGGTCCGCTCGTACTCGCGGTACTCCCTCACCAGGTCGACCGAGACGGAGACGGACAGCTCAGGGAAGGCCTTGGTCAGGATGCTCTTGGCCGCCTTCTCGTGCTCGCTGTTTGCGTAGGAGTGGAGGAAGCAGACCGCCACCGATTCCACTCCTCGCTCCGACAGGAGGCGGCCGGCCTCGATCACCGCATCGTGGTCGAGTTCCTCCACCACCTTGCCGCGGTGGTCGATGCGTCCCGGAACCCCCACCGTGTGGCGGCGCTTGACCAGCAACTCCGGCCGCCGGTAGCGGAAGTCGTACATGGAGCCGCGGGGCAGGTCGCCGCGGGCGATCTCGAAGATGTCCCGGAACCCGGCGTTGGTGATGATGCCGGTAACCGAGCCCCGGCGCTCCAGGATGGCGTTGAGCCCCAGCGTGGTGCCGTGGGTGTACACCGAGGCCTCCTCCAGGGAGGCGCCGGTGGCCCGGGTGGCGGTGATCACGCCGTCCGCCGGAGCGGCGGGAGTGGTGGGGGATTTCCGTACCGTGATCTTCCCGCTCTGCTCGTCGTAGGCGATGGCGTCGACGAAGGTCCCGCCGATGTCCACCGCCAGGCGGTATCTGCGTTCGGTCATGCTCAACTTCGAGAGGAGGTGTTGCGGTCAGGCGGCCGGCCGGTCGTCCCGCACTACGCGCCCGGACTGCATGACGAAGGAGATATCTCGCATCGCTGCCACGTCGGCCAGCGGGTTTTCTTCAACGGCGACCAGATCGGCGACCTTACCTTCCTCAACAGTACCGATTTCCTCCTCCATTCCCAAGAGGCGGGCGGCATTGGAGGTGGCGCCGGCGAGGGCCAACTGCGGGCTCAGCCCGGCTCCCTCCATGAGCCCCATCTCGTGCACCGTCACGGAGGTGTCGTCGATGGGGTCGCCCGGCGGGTAGTCGGTCCCGTTGACCATCGTCACCCCCGCGGCCACGGCGCGGCGGATGCTGGCCAGGTGGGAGGGGTGTACCTCGAGAGACTTCTCGATCTGGAACTCCTCGAACCCCCTCCAACGCATCCACTCCTGCGAGCTGGTGACGCACAGGGTGGGGGTGAGGAAGACGCCCTCCGCCGCCATCCGGCCGGCCGTGTCCTCATCGAGGTCGTAGGCGTGCTCGAAGGAGCGGATGCCGGCGTCGAGCGCCCAGTTGATCGCCTGCGACGAGGCGGCGTGGGCGACCACGTAGGTGTCGCGCTCGGTAGCCGCGTCCACGGTGGCCCGCATCTCCGCCCGGCTCATCTCGGGATGGTCGAAGGTCTCCCCCAGGTTGGCGATGCCACCGGTGATGAAGACCTTGATGTGGGAGCAGCCGGCGTCCAGCTCGGCAAGGGCCGCTTCCCGGAAGGCGTCCGGTCCGTCCGCGATCGCGCTGCCGATCCCGTCGCCATGGCCGCCGGGAGTGGAGATGGCCCGGCCGGCCCCGACGATCCGGGGGACGTCCACCCAACCGGCCCGGGCCGCTTCGGCCAGCAGCAGGTCCGCCCGGTTCAGCTCATGGACGCAGCGGATGGTGGTGACGCCCGCCCGGAGCGCATCCTGGGCCCGCTCGTAGGAGCGGAGCACGGTGAGGCCCGGGTTCTCGTTCTCATCGGTGTCCGAGAACGGGTACACCACGGACAGGTGGGTGTGTACGGAGATCAGTCCCGGAACGAGGTAGCGCCCACCGAGGCTCATCCGCTCGCCGGCGCCCGGCTGCCTGCTGATGGCGCCGATCCTCCCATCTGATACCTCGACGCTGACCCCGTCCCGGATCTCCCCGGTGACGACATCCACCACCCGCGCATCGGTCAACCACATTTCCCGCCTCCTACATCGAGTCTCCAGCTCGGCGGCCACTCTAGGAGTGTCGCTCGCCGGAACGGGATGGATCGGCCCATGGTGGTCGACTGGCACTCGCGCCAGTGCCGTTGACGCTAGACGTCCAGCGTCAACGGTGATAGACTCGGCCAGTGTGATCCTCGGATACGCATGCAAGAAGACCGAAGCGTTTGCCCGGGGCGAGTTCGTAGCTGCGTTCCAGGGATTCGAGGATCAGGCAGCCAAGCGGCTTGCGACTCTCAACGCGGCCGGGTCCCTTCAGGACTTGAGGGCCATCCGAAGCAACCGGCAATGGTGTATCTGCTTCATCTGGTTTGAGGCCAAGGGACCGACGAATGTGGAAATAGTCGACTATCACTGACAACGGGGGACGGGAACATGATGTTGAAACGGGCTGTCCATCCTGGACTGGTACTCAAGGACGAACTCAGGGAGAGGAACATCACCCCGACTGCCCTGGCGCGTCAGATCGATGTGCCGCCCAATCGGATCGGACAGATCATTGCCGGCAAGCGTTCGGTCACGGGCGACACCGCGCTAAGACTCGGGCGCTGGTTCGGTACGGACCCCCAGTTCTGGCTCAACCTGCAGGCGCACTACGACCTGGTCATGGCCGACCGCAAGGCGGGCGAGGCCATCCGTCAGCTTCCGACCGCGGCGCAAGCTGTATGACGATCCGCGGTCCACGACTCCTGCGGTGTGAGGAGGCGTCCGAACGGTTGTCGCCCGTGAGACAGCACACCTGCTAATCGATCGAACCGGCGGTCGGTGGATGGCAGGTAGCGTCGGGCGCGATGCGGGTGCTGCTCATCACCAACGACTATCCGCCCCGGCCGGGAGGGATCCAGCAGTACCTGTCCAATCTGGTCAGGTGCTCCTCAGCCTGTATCCGGGTCCTCGCCCCGGCTCACCCGGAGGCGCCCGAAGAGGACCACGTGGTCCGATCCGGCTGGAAGTTCATGTGGCCCACCCCTCGGGTACGGGAGTGGATCGCCGGGCAGATCGGGGAGCTCGAGCCTGACGTCCTGCTGTTCGGCGCCCCCCATCCGCTCGCGCAGCTCGGTCCTCGCCTCAGCCGGACGTTCGGGCTTCCCTACGTGGTGATGGCGCACGGTGCGGAGGTGACTTTGCCGGGTGCCGTACCGGGTCTCCGACAGCTTCTCGGCCGGACGTTTCGCCGCGCCTCCCTGGTGTTGACGGTCTCCCGGTACACGGCGCGCCGGGTGGAGCGGATGGGCGCCGCCCGGACCACGGTGCTGGGGGCGGGAGTGGACCTCGACATCTTCAGTCCGGGCGCCTCCACGCCTGGCCGTGACCGGCCCGTGATCGGGTGCATATCGCGTCTGGTGCCTCGCAAGGGCCATCTGCGGGTGCTGGCGGCCGCCGAGCGGCTCAGCGCCGCCGGTACCCCCGTGTCGGTGCTTCTGGCCGGTCAGGGCCGGCTGGAGGGCCGGCTCCGCAACCGCGCCGCCCGGGCCACGGTTCCGGTCGAGATCGTGACCGATGCCGCCTGGGAGGAGCTTCCCGATCTCTACCGGTCCTGCGACGTGTTCGTGATGCCGGCCCGATCCCGGTGGCTCGGCTTGGAGGTCGAAGGCCTGGGCATCGTCTACCTGGAGGCCTCCGCCTCCGGGCTCCCCGTGATCGCCGGTACGTCGGGCGGTGCTCCCGAGACCGTGGTGCCCGGAGTGACCGGTTACGTGGCCGTCACCACCAGCCAGATCGTCGAAGGAGTCGGATTGGCCCTCGAGCGGCGTCGGGAGATGGGGGCGGCGGCCCGCGCCCGCGCCGAGCAGCACTTCTCGTGGGAGTCGGTGGTCGGGCGTCTCGATGCCGCCCTTCGCCGGGCAGTGGACGGCCCCTGATCGACAGACACTTACCACGCCACGATCGGGCCGATGACTACCGTCTACTGCAACCGGAAGGCATGGGAGGGAAGTGTCGATGCGGGCCATCGTGATATCCGAGGTGGGCGGTCCCGAAGTGCTGGAGCTGGTGGAGACCGACGACCCCGTCCCGGGCCCGAACGATGCCGTGGTCGAGGTCGCTGCGGCCGGGTTGAACTTCATCGATACGTATCACCGCAGCGGGCTCTATCCCGTCGAGCTTCCGTTCACTCCCGGTCTCGAAGGCGCCGGTACGGTTGCCTCGGTCGGTCGGGACGTCACCGAGGTGGCGGTGGGAGACCGGGTGGCGTGGGGAACCGCCGCGGGCGCGTACGCGGAACGAGCCAGGGTGCCCGCCGATCAGCTGGTGCCGGTCCCGGAGGGCGTGTCGGCGGACCAGGCCGCGGCGGTCTTGCTCCAGGGTCTCACCGCTCATTACCTGGCGGTCGACACCTACCCCCTCGAGCCCGGATCTGCCTGCCTCATCCATGCCGGTGCCGGCGGGGTCGGGCTGCTGCTCACCCAGATCGCCAAGCGGCTCGGCGCCACTGTCTACACCACGGTGGGAACCGAGGCCAAGGCGAAGCTGTCCAGGGCGGCGGGCGCCGACCACGTGATCGTGTACACGCAGGAAGACTTCGCGCAACGCGTGGAGGAGATAGGCGGCGCCAGGCCGCTGGATGTCGTCTATGACGGCGTCGGGAAGGCGACGGTCCCTGCAGGGCTGGGTCTGCTCCGACCGTTCGGGCTGATGGCGGCGTTCGGCAACGCCTCCGGCGCGGTGGATCCCATCAACCCGCTCGATCTCACCGCCAACGGTTCGATCTTCTTCACCCGGCCGACCCTGTTCCATCATGTAGCCACCCGCCAAGCCCTGCTGGCTCGGTGCGAGGACCTCTTCGCCTGGGTGGAGGATGGGATGGACATCAGGATCGGCGCGCGGTACCCGCTCGAATCGGTCGCCGACGCCCACCGGGCGCTCGAAGGGCGCGCCACCACCGGCAAGGTACTCATCGAGCCATGAGGGGTGGCCGGGGGCGGGCGCGACGGGTAGCGGTCGGCCTGGTGCTGGCCGGACTGGTTGTCGGGTGCTCGACCGCCGCCCCTCCCGCGGTGGCGCCGGATACTCCATCTCCTTCCTCTTCCGAACCGGCAGTTCCATCCACCCGGCCGCCGGAACCCGAGCCGGTTCCGGCCTCCTCTCCGGCTTCCGTTA